>JAPUGI010000318.1 GCA_027292925.1 Gammaproteobacteria bacterium | reverse complement strand
GTAAAAAGTGCGCAGGCGATCGGCACTGGTTTTTCCCGGGCAACCAAAATGGTGAGCCAAAGAGTTTCTTGACTGTCAGGAACCTTCCCCTTGGGCGGAGAGCAGAGTTTAGCGCCATCGCTAAACCTTCTCCGCCATTTTTCTTTGTCCTGAGCGCCTGTCCTGAGCCATAGACGAAGGAACCCGAAGGATCTCGTCAGAAACATCGAGATCTTTCACTACGTTCAAGATGACTTTTGCAAACTACCTCAACCCGAAATCAAAAGTCCCCCCATCGGTATAAGCGCGTAAAATTCGTCGCCCCGTAGTCATCACATGAACCTCATCTGCACCGTCGTAAAGTCTGGCGAAGCGTGCATGGCGATACATGCGTTCCAGCGGAGTATCCTCGGTGACTCCCAGCGCGCCGTGTACCTGAATAGCACGATCGATTGCGTTGTGCAGCATGCTTGCACCGTAAACCTTGATCAGTCCGATCTCTATCCTGGCTTCATCTCCCTGGTCAATCTTTTGAGCAGCGTGCAGGGTAAGCAATCTTGCTGCCTGAATTTCCACTGCGGTATCAAAGACAAACTTCTGTATTTGCTGATGCTCTCCTAACGTTTTGCCAAAGGCGACCCGACTGTTAGCTCTCGCGCACATAAGATCAAAAGCGCGTTGTGCTTGCCCAAGCCAACGCATACAGTGGAATATTCGGCCAGGACCTAACCTGTCCTGTGCAATTTTGAATCCCTGGCCACGGGGTCCGAGAAGATTGTCTTTAGGCACACGAACGTTATCGTAGTCGACCTCGTAGTGACCATCGTATTGGCCCATGACACGCACATCGCGCAAAATGTTGTATCCCGGTGTGTCCGTGGGGACAACGATCATTGAAAATGCGGCGTGATCAGGGGCATCGGGTTCCGTCCTTACCATTACAGTTGTATAGGCCGCGTTGCCAGCGCCTGAAGTAAACCATTTCCTGCCGTTAATCACCCATTCATCACCATCGAGTTCTGCATGTGTTTGTAATTGGGTTGGATCTGAACCTGCGACATCGGGTTCCGTCATACCAAAACTTGGAAAAACTTCCCCATCAACGAGAGGTTTTAAATACTTATCTCGCCATGAATCGTTGGCATACCTGTGCAGCATGATGGAGTCCTGCAGGGAATGAGTTCCGAGGGCAACGATGGCTGCCTCAGACCTGCCAACGACCTCATTGATGAAAACATAGTCCATAAACGGCAGTCCACCGCCACCAATTTCTTCCGGATGTCCCAGCGCCCACAGCCCGTTGTCCTTCGCTTTTTGCATCAGTCCTTTCAGAATCTGACCGCGTCTCTCGTCCACCTTGTTCTCAAGTAGAATGTTTTCGACGGGATAAATCTCTTGTTCAATGAACTCCAGTACCTTTTGCCTCAGAGGTTCGATGTGGGAAGGGATTGATAGGTTCAACATGACGGCGCCTCAAACGGTGGTTGTGGTTCGAGAATAGCGCAACGTTATCGGTATGTGAATCGGATGGGATATCGACGTTGGGTCTCGAATGCAGTTATTCTAAGGTAGAGTTATTTTTTTTAAGATCAGGAGACCAGGATGAAACTAGCAGTGGAGTTTCCCTCAGTGAGTTATCGGGAGGGAGCAGCAGGCATTATTCGCCTGGCACAGGAAGTGGAACGCATTGGTTTCGATCAGCTTGATATGTTTGACCATGTGGTGATGGGGTATGCCACGGACACTCGTGCTGCACCCATATACCCGCCCCAGATGCCTATTATGGAAGCACTGATGATGCTTTCGTTTATGGCTTCAGTAACAACAACCATCGGTCTTGGCACCGAGGTATTGGTACTACCCCAAAGAAATCCGACCCTGACCGCGAAACAGATCAGTACCCTGGATACGTTGTCAGGAGGTCGGGTTCGACTGGGTGTTGGTGTTGGGTGGCAGGAAAGCGAATATGAAGCCCTGGGTGAGGACTTCAGCAGCCGGGGTAAACGGATGGATGAGGCAATCAATTTACTCAGGAGTTACTGGGGTGATGAACGTATTGACGCTGCAACCGAGCACTACAGTTTCGAGGCAATTGCAATGGAACCCAAACCACCCCAGGGAGCCAGTTTACCCATCTGGATTGGCGGGCACTCATCCAGAGCGTTGCGCAGGGTAGGTGAGCTGGGTGATGGTTGGCTCGCTACTTCGCGAATGTCTGATGAGCGTGCGGTTAAGTCTAAGGAAGAAATATTCAGGCACGCAGAGAAAGCTGATCGAGATCCTGGAAATATCGGCTTTCAGATGATGCTCGATAGCCCGCCGACGGATGATAAGGGTAAACAGTTCTATTCGGATATGGATCGTGTTGCGTCAAGCGCGATAAGAATTCAGAATCTGGGTTTCGGTTGGGCCACAATTAATATGACCGCCATTTTCCAGTCTGGTGCAAGGAGTATTGATGCACAGGTGAATGTGCTGGGCAATATTCACGATAGAATCAGCCGCGACCTGGATTAGACGAGATAAACGCGGCGTAGGAGTCTAGATGAAACGCACTATACTGATTGTCGGTGCTGTGATTGTTGTCATCGCTGCAATCATTGTTATTCGCACCATCATGCACAGTCCAATGCAACTGGATGAGGTTGAACAGGTAGAAATTGAGTTGGACGAAAATTTAGCTGCCCTGCACCTGTCAGAAGCTATTCAAATGCGGACAGTCTCGCATCAGAATCCCGTAAATCGCGACCATCAGGCTTTTGATAAGTTCATTAATTGGGTGGCCGCCACTTATCCTGAACTTCATGCAACACTTTCCTTACAACGGCTCAATGATACATTGCTGTATAAATGGCAGGGCAGGGATAAATCGCTTCAGCCTATTTTATTAACGGGTCACTATGACGTGGTTCCCGTTATTCCCGGCACGGAAAATAGCTGGAAGCATCCTCCATTTTCTGGTGCGATCGTTGACGGGATTATCTGGGGGCGCGGGGCCCTGGATGACAAGAGTGGTGTTATTGGCATTCTTGAGGCGGTAAATCATCTTGTTAAGGAAGACTTCGAACCGGAAAGAACGGTTTATCTGAGTTTTGGCCATGATGAGGAGTTAGGAGGTCCGAATGGCGCTGCCCTGGTTGCAGAAACCCTGAAAAAAGAAAAGGTACAACTGGCCTGGTCACTGGATGAAGGTTCTTTTATTTTCGACAAGATAATTCCTGGTGTGGACCCGCTGATGGCGGCGATTAATGTTGCGGAAAAAGGCAGCGTCACCTTACAAATTGTTGCCAAGTCGGCGGGTGGCCATTCATCAATGCCGCCGAAACAGACTGCGGTTGGAATCCTCGCGAATGCCATCATCAAGCTGGAGCAAAACCCGATTCCGGGTGGGCTGGAGGGACTAAGCCTGCAGATGTTCGATACCATCAGCCGATATATGCCGTTTGTTCCCAGGGTGTTCTTTGCCAATCGCTGGTTGTTTGCTGGCGTATTGGATGACCGGCTTTCGGCTCAGGGTACGACCAATGCAATGCTGCGAACCACAACCGCGCCGACCATGCTATCTGCCAGTGTGAAAACCAATGTACTCCCGATAGAAGCGATTGCGGTCGTAAATTTCAGGATTCATCCGAGAGATAGCGTCGGGGATATCATTAACCACGTGAAACGCACTGTTGAATCAGAAAACGTGGAAGTTCGGATACCCCCAGGTTCCGGAAGAGCCGCGTCCGAGGTCTCGGACTGGAATTCTTGGGGTTATAAGGTTATCGCAGACTCGGTAAGTCAGGTCTACGGCGAGATAGTCATTACACCGGGATTGATGATCGCCGGTTCAGACAGTCGTCATTATGGAAAGGTGGCGGATAATGCATACCGCTTTAATCCCCTGACTGTTACTTCTGATGATCTGACAGGGTTCCATGGCACCAACGAGAAGATCAGTGTCGGCAATCTGGCGAGTGGCATCCGCACCTATATACAGATTATCAGGAATGGTGCGAGTAAGTAATCACGATATTAAATTGACACCAATTGGACAAAGGCGCACATTGGGTCACCCCTATTTTAAGGGCCGAGAAAAACCAAGAATCAAGAGGAATAAAAGATGTACCTTAAGAGAATTTTGTATTTTTTTGCTGTT
>JAPUGI010000317.1 GCA_027292925.1 Gammaproteobacteria bacterium | reverse complement strand
ACCAATGGAACCTTATCTTTATCCTTGCCTCCATCAACATGGATAATGAAGTGTCCCTTAGGTCTCTTGGACACGGCAGCCACCTGAATACCCGGTTCTCCAACGGTAGTCAGCGCTCCCTTCAAATCAATTCGATCTCCGGAATTAGCGCCGCTGGTGACCATGAGGTATCCGGCGCTGGCGACATTTTGCGTACTTTGAGTCACCTCAGTTTTTGAAATTAAGAACCTCAGCTGGTGTTCACCGATTGTGACAACATCCTCATTTTTCAGTATTTTCCGGTTTATTTTATGCCCTGAAATGTGTACCCCATTTGTGCTGCCAAGATCTTCAATCAAGTAACCATCCGGGGTTTTTTTTATTTGCGCATGATTACCGCTGACAGCCGGATCCTTGATAGAAATGTCACAATCCGATTTTCTTCCAATCGAAGCAGTAGGTCCTTTTATTACCACCTGGTCTATCGGCTTATCGTTTTTTAGGATAACAATCTTTACGACCATTCCGCTCTCAATCCCCGTCTGTCTTCTTATTCAAACCAGTTAACTATCTTTTCTATCAACCCGCCTGCACTTGGATACGGTTTTACCACACGTGTCAGTACAACTGAAATATTGTCCTTACCACCGCTCACATTAGCCAGATTTACCAAATGCGACGCCAGCTCATTAAGGTTCGAACTCAATTCAATCATCGAATTTTCAATATCCTGATCTACTACCAGATCGTGCAATCCGTCTGAGCACATGAGGTAGACATCACCTTCCTCTACCTCATGTTCGTGCACTTCTACGTCAACGAATGGCGCAACTCCCAGGGCACGTGTTACTACATTCTTTTTGTTGGAAGCCCTGGCCTCTTCCTTGGTGAACAACCCTTTATCGATCAGTTCCTGAACAAAACTGTGATCTTTCGTAATTTGCTCAAGCACACCGGCACGGAAGCGGTACATTCTTGAATCACCAATATGGGCTACCGATACCTTGTCATTATAGTAGTAGGCAGCGACCACAGTCGTGCCCATGCCCTGACACTGTGCCTGGGTTTGTGATACGTGGAATACTGAATTATTGGCTTTTTCTACCGCCTTGCGAAGAACCTGCGCTTCGGCAGGTAAATCGTTGTCGCTGTCATCTATTTCCGCGGCGATGAGGGAAGATCCATTTCTGTAGTCGGCCAACTCATCAACCAACAGATGAACTGCCATAGAACTGGCTACCTCACCCGCATTGAGGCCACCCATACCATCCGCTAATATGGCAAACCCCATGCGTTCATTTTCTGTAATGAAATCCTCATTGTGATCCCTGACCTGGCCTACATCAGTTCGTGCAACAAACTGTAATTTGCCACGAAAATTCATTCTGCTGCTGCCTCCGGCTCGTCATCCGTCTTAGGTGTTGCACCCATCCTCTCCAGGCAAACCTGCAAGTGCGCTGCCATCTTCTTACCTGATTGGTAACGCTTCTCAGGTTTCTTGCCAATGGCGTTGTGTATGACCTTGCGCAGGGCTGGATTAATATCTGGTTTCACTGTCTTAATATCGATAGGCCGATCATTGACAATGGAATACATCAGTGTGGCCATCGAATCTCCTTTGAATGGCAAGGAGCCACTTATCAACTGGTAAGTGAGCACTCCTAACGAGAACAGATCAGCACGGCCATCTACCTTCTTACCCATACATTGTTCTGGTGACATATAGTTCGGAGTTCCCAAAACAGTTCCCGTTCTTGTTTTACTTGAATCAGTAATGCGGGCAATACCAAAGTCTGTAATCTTCACTATGCCCGTATCGGGATCATACATGATATTGGATGGCTTGATGTCCCGATGAACCACGTTTTGCGAATGGGCATAGTCAAGCCCTTTCGCGCATTGGATCACTATCTGGATCACCGTCTCAGCAGGCAACAATTCATCTTGCTTGATGTGTGCATCCAGGTCGTAGCCTTTCAACAATTCCATGGCGATGTAAGCCAGGTCACTTTCTTCACCGGCATCGTAGATCGCGACGATATTGGCATGATTAAGTCGACCGGCTGACTCAGCTTCCCTAAAGAATCGCTCCTTCACTTGCCCGAGCTCATCGTCATCGAATTCCTGTGCGAGCGCCATGGTCTTGATGGCAACTTCCCTGTTGATCTTGTGATCCTTGCCAAGATATACGATACCCATGGCACCTTTACCCAGTTCTTTTTCAATCTGGTAGCGACCCAGCATTGGCTTTTCAACGGAACCATCCTCATTGAGGATCGTGGCGCCTAACATGCCACCGCCACCCATCATCACCGTGTCTTCCAGGGATTCACATCGTGAAATCCTTTTTTCTACATCGCGAAAGTCATGGCTCGTCTCGGCAATAAATTCATAGGTGGCCTGCGCCTTGTTGTATTGGCGTTTTCTTTCATAGTCGAGGCCGAGGCTGTAAACCATCTCGAAAGTTGCTTCTTCTCGTGGGCAACGCCTGAACTTTTCAAATGCCGCATCTAATTGTCCCTGGCCCTGATAGGCAAGCCCCAGCATACGATTGCTCTCCGCCGAATCCGCGGCAGATACCATCTGCATTCGTTCGCTCAATATATATTGGCGAATACTCATCAGGATAACGCAGGCGAACCCGGCCAGCAGACCATAGGTCATGGAGATAACGAGGCCGCTATAGATGTAGGTTGCCGACAATGCTGCCAGGTATATCCCGTATATTGCGGTCGCTGCCAGAACTCTAGCAGCGAGGCTCCTGAGCACACCCGTTACAAGCAGCAGTACCAGGAACGCCAGCGTAACAGCCGACTCGATGCCAACCCCCACAGGCCTGAGGGGCACTCCATTCATCAGCGTGCTGATCGTATCGGCAATGATCTCGACTCCGTAAACCTGCCCCATGGGTGTGGTGAATCTATCGTGAGTGACTTCCCAGGTATCTCCAACCAACACAATCTTGCCGGCAAAGACCGCCTCCCATTCCTCCAGTTCGTCAGGGTCCACGTCTTGCAGATCCAGAATCTCCAGCGCCGAAAATCCTGCCTGCCCTTCACTTAAATAGCGAGTTCCCGCATCGATGCCGGGAAAATCAATGTAAATATTCGAAAACTGGTCCAGCTCCACCATCACTTCATCACCGATGGTCAAGACATTATCCTCAAGTTTCGGATCGATCCCCCAGTACATGGCCACGGCCTGGATCGCAAACGGCCACCCTTCTTTCGCCATGGTAATGTCCGGGTGGATTCTAAGCCGTGCCACGTTGTCGATGGTGGTGCTGGTGGACTCGATGTTCGAGTATCCTGTTCGCGCCTGGTTCTTCAATACTTCCGTTGGGTATGCCATTCGATCAAACTGATCACCCACAAAACTTGCGTAGGAAACAAGCAGAACATTGTCAGACTGCCTGAACATCTCGGCAGTGGGCTCATCTTCCCCGTAGGAGCTTTTGAAATCCATGAGGAAGTCGAGTCCCACGACACTTGCCCCAAACCCCGATAGAATTTGCGCAATCTTGCCCAGGTCTGTGCGCCGAAACGGAAAACTTCCGTATTCTTCGTAAAGTGCCTCATCCAAAGCCACAATCATGATTTCTTCCCGCAGACGCGTGATCGAAGGATCACCCAAGGACGTGCGCAGAATGTGACGGAAGGAAATAGTCTGGTCCTCCAGAAAGGAGAATATTTCATATCTTTCCGCAGGTATTGTAAAAAGGAAAATGATGAGAGTGAGAACTACATCCCAGCGCTTCAATGGATTTCTCATTAGGTTGCCCACTACCCTTTTTTGTTAGTATTCGACTTTCATTACGAGAAGGTGGTGTTCTTTTTTTGGTGATTTTGCTCCATCAAGGTTAGCTTGTCTAATTCCCGTCGCACCACTGCTGCAAACATTGTATCCTGTGCGCTGTTCCTGTGAATCGTCCGAGAGACTCAATGCTAACTGTAATCTCACCAGCAAAAACCCTGGATTTTGAATCTCCTCCAGTGACGAAAAAGACTTCCAATCATGAATTCATCGATCACTCCATTGAACTCGTCGAACTCATGCGAAAACAATCCCCGAGGAAGTTGTCAAAATTGATGCATATCAGCCCGAAACTCGCTGAACTCAACGTTGATCGTTACCAGAAGTGGAAACTCCCTTTTAGCCCCGCCAATGCCAAGCAGGCTGTCCTTGCATTCAAAGGCGACGTTTATCTTGGCCTCGAAGCTGAAAACTACAACCAACAGGATTTCAATTTCGCGCAAAAAAACCTGCGTATTCTTTCTGGTCTCTACGGGTTGCTAAAACCCCTCGATCTGATTCAACCCTATCGTCTGGAAATGGGCACTAAACTCAAAAACAAAAACGGCAAGGACCTTTATTCTTTTTGGGGAGAATCCATCACAAATTCAATCGGTGACGAACTGAGTTCTCACCGGAACAAAACCCTGATCAACCTGGCTTCTATCGAGTACTTCAAATCGGTGAAACCGGAGCTGCTGCCAGGCAAAGTCATTACGCCCGTGTTTAAGGATTTTAGTAATGGCAGCTATAACGTGCTTGGTTTTTTCGCAAAAAAGGCCAGGGGTTACATGGCCTCTTTTATTATTAAGAACCGGATTAGTAAGCTGGACCAGATTAAGGATTTTGACGTTGACGGATACAGATTCAACGACAACTTCTCAACTGAAACCCAATGGGTATTCACCCGCAAAGCAGGTTAGCCTGCAAGCGCCTGTGATGGCTCTTCGTAAAGCAAGGAGGCGCGGTTGAAACGCCTGGGTATCGTGGTCAACCCAATGTCCGGCAGGGACGTACGCCGGGTTGCAGCCAGGGCCAGCACAAGCAGCCATCATGAAAAACAGCAACAGGTTACAAGACTTGTGCTGGGTGCATTCTCCCAGGGAGTCGAAGAAATATTCCTGGCAAACGAACCTTACAGAATCAATTCACGGGCAGTGGAAAACCTGCAACAAAGAGACCGGGTAAGGATTCTGGATATACCGCTAACCCACACCGCCGCAGATACCAAAACCATGGTGCAAAGAATGTGGCAGGAAGGTTGCCGAGTGTTCATTGTTCTCGGTGGAGACGGAACCAATCGTACGGTTGCCAGCAGCTTCCCAGACGCGGTCATATTGCCACTATCAACCGGGACAAATAATGTTTTCTCGACATTTGTAGAAGCCTCTATTGCAGGCGCGGCGGCAGGACTCATCGCCAGTGGTCAGATGCAGTACCGGGATCATTGCCGGCGATGCAAACAAATTCACATCAGCCTGGCAGATGTCTCAGAAACCGCTCTGATTGACGCCGTCTTGCTTAAAAACGACATATTGGGAAGCCTGTTACCCTTCGAGGCAAATAATATTGTCTCTGCACTACTCACCCGGGCAAACCCCGCTTCAATTGGAGTTTCACCTATTGGCGGATATCTCCTGCCCTGCCAGCACGACGATGAATTCGCCGTGTTTTTACAATGTGGCGAGATTGGGCGATCCATCACAATTCCAATTTCTTCCGGACTATATGACGATGTGCATGTCAGTCAGATTGAGAAAGTTGCGCTGGGAAATCCGATCACCATTGACGGACCTGGAATCCTGGCTTTTGATGGTGACCGGACAATCAAACTGGGTAACAGGGAAACTGCTAGGCTGGAAGTTCGACGTGATGGGCCATGGGTTATCGAAACTACTGAGGTAATGAATTCCGCGGCTCGCAGCGGACTATTCGAAACCAGTTAGGATTCATTCTCACCGATGGCCAGCAGGTTCTCGTTTTTAGCTCATAGTGCTAGTATCGTTTTCCCTCACAAATGATATTGTTTGATTATCATGAGAAAAAGCTTTTTAGCCCTGCTATTACTGTTGGTGCCGTTCAGTCTGCTGGCGGAAGATCAGGCGACTGTAGAATCTGTCACAAAGACGCTGGTTTGGCCGGATGGCACGAGATATGTGGGTGGAGTGGTAGCCGGAAAACGATCCGGTAAGGGGACCATTTTCTGGCAGGACGGTACTCGATTCGTCGGCCAGTTTGAAAATGATATGCGCAACGGAACGGGAACGATGATCCTTCCTGACGGCACCGTGTACACCGGATTTTTTAAAGATGATGAACTGGTTGACTCTCCTGCGGCAAGCACTATTGCAGCAGCGGATCCCGCGGACGAACCCGTGGAATCAGAGAACAGTTCCAGTGAGGCGCAGATACCAGTTTCAGACATCCCTGTGCCAAAAGAGACTGAACCCGAAGTGGCGACTGCTGAAGAACCTAGTGAAGAACCAGCGGCAAACGTTCTTTATCCAGTTGAAGGCTCTGAAGAAGAAGCGCCAGTCGAAGCTACAATCGATTCACGGGCAACGACACTTGAAGATGATGTAAAACAACAACTCATGGGGACAGTCGATCTGTGGAAATCTGCCTGGTCTGACAAAAACGTACCACAATATTTCAGCTACTACTCTGACGATTTCCAGGTCCCGGGAAAGTTGACTCGCAACAGTTGGGAAGCATTCCGACGTTCACGCCTGACTCGTCCTCAATATATAAACCTCGACATTGTTTATGAAAAATTCGAGATGGTAGAAACCAATGTTGCGGATGTGTTTTTCAAACAAATCTATCGGTCCAATCTTTACAACGATGAGACTGAAAAGGTCCTGCGCCTCCGAAAAGACGATCAGGTCTGGAAGATTCTTGTAGAAAGAAACCGATAGATTACCCATGAGCGAACCGGCTACTCCCGTTCCGGCTGCAACTATTTTAATGTTGCGTAACCACCATAAAAACGGCCTCGAAGTATTTATGGTAGTGCGCCACCATCAGATTGATTTTGCCTCCGGCGCCCTGGTTTTTCCGGGTGGCAAGGTAGACAAGGGTGACGCTGAAGTACGTGATCACTGTCATGGTGCTGAAGATGCGGAAGATGCTGCCCACTCGTCAATGGTAGGTGCTATTCGAGAAGCCTTCGAAGAATGTGGCATCTTGCTGGCCAGAACCACCGGGGAATCCAACCTTGTTTCAGGTGAAAGACTGGCCTCTCTCGAACACTACCGCGATTCTTTAAACAAGGGTGCAATCTCTCTACTTGAATTTCTGACAAAAGAAAACCTGATCCTCGCATGCGATCAACTGCAACCGTTCGCACACTGGATAACACCGGGAATGATGCCGAAACGATTCGATACGTACTTCTATCTTGCCAAAGCACCTGACGACCACATCGCCATCCACGATGGCCATGAATCAGTCGACTCGATCTGGATTTCTCCTGGCAGCGCACTTGCCGGTACCGAGAACGAAACATATACGATCATCTTTCCAACTCAGCTGAATATCGAAATGTTGAGCGAAAGTAGTTCAGTAGAGAACGCACTCGAGATGGCGAAGGCCAGAACAATAGTTCCTGTTCTTCCTCGAATCGAGAAACGGCAAGATGGTAACTATCTGTGCATCCCCGCCGAGGCTGGATATCGAATCAGTGAGATGAAGATGGAAAAAGGCAATACGCCCTAGTCTCAATCACCATCCTGCGTCGCGCTGCTAAAGACAAGATTTCTAGCACGTTTCGATCTTGGAGCACTACACTTCGTACCAGAGAGTGTGCGAGTCACCGTGCCGGGTGTCTCCTTGCCGCACCGGCGTGAACCCGTCCATGGGGCC
>JAPUGI010000316.1 GCA_027292925.1 Gammaproteobacteria bacterium | reverse complement strand
CCTTTGGCAAAAGCCTCCACGATGGCGCAACCTATTCCCTTCGTGCGTGCGACGGCATTACTAACCGCGGCAGTGATACTTTCGCCACCATGAAAGCAATGCGTGCCCAATGCAGGGCACAGGAACTTATTTATCCTCTGGCGAGCATCCTAAAACCAGTCAGTCAATATTTCCTCGAACATGACGCCACACAAAACAAGCAACAGTTAGATGATTTGAATCAGGATAGAGTCGGCCAGCAGGTTGGGATACTCAATGCCCAGAATGATAGGAGTACCAGGGGCGGCTTCACTCTCTATGTGCCGGAATACATGGATACAAAAGAGAGTGCATCACTGGTTGTCGTGCTGCATGGGGGGACGGGTCATGGCGCTGATTTTCTATGGTCATGGCTGCGTGAAGCACGTACCCGGGGATTTATCCTGATGTCACCGACCTCACAGCTGGACACCTGGTCGCTGATGGGGGAAGAGCATGACCTCGGCCCACTCCTGGCAATGCTGGATTTCGTTAAACAACAATGCAATGTCGATGAAGAACACATCCTGTTAACGGGTGTGTCAGACGGCGCAACTTATTCCCTACTGGCTGGACTAAATGAGGATTCGCCCTTCACACATCTGGCGCCCTTCTCTGGTGTTTTGCATCCGGAAATCCAGATGCTTGGTCGAATGCAACACGCCAAGGACCGGAATATCTACCTGGTTCACGGTACGCTGGACTGGATGTTTCCAATTGAAACCGCTTATATGGCTCAAAGTGAACTGCTCGCTGCCGGTGCAAATCTTACATTCCGCGCCATCGAAGGTTTGTCACACACCTATTGCAGGGCAGAAAATCCGGCTTTAATTACCTGGTTCAATCCCAAACTGGAGGTACCAAAAAATGGTTAGAGGCCAGCTCACCCTACACTTCCGTCACAGCTTGCATGCTTTCTGCCTTGGGGTTTTCTGCTTTAGTACTCTTTACCTGGTTACCTTCTCAACTAGTGCAAACGCTGAACTACTTGAATTGGTCATTATTCATACCAATGATTTCCACGGGCATATCAAGGAAGAGAAAAACTACGCGGGAGCAGCCCGTATCAGCGCATTTGTGCAACAGCAACGAGCACGTTACCCACGAGTCATCTTTTTGGATGCAGGAGATGCCATCTCCGGGACACCCGTATCCACAATGTTTCACGGTTTGCCGATCTTCGAACTGATGAACGCAATGAACTATGATGTGGGGCTGTTGGGCAATCACGAGTTCGATCATGGCTACAAACAGATAGAGAAATTCAGGGAAATCGCAAAGCAACCTTTGCTTAGTGCAAACGCGCTCGACCCGAATGGAAAGCTGATTGGGGATAAAGCTAGTCACATAATAGAGGTCAAAGGTATCACAATCGGTATTATCGGTGTCATTACCGACACTACACCAGACTTGATTTCTCCGCTCGGTAACGAAGGCATAAGCTTCCTCGATCCGGAAACGGTGCTGAAGGAAAAGGTGCGGGAAATAAAACCTAAAGTTGACCTGCTTGTCGTGCTGTCCCACGTTGGTCACGAACAAGAAAAGGCTCTGGCCGCTGCTGTTCAGGGTATCGACATTATCGTCGGCGGACACTCCCATACGTACGTAGAAACGCCGGTGAAAATCGGCTCGACCTATGTCGCTCAAGCCCATCGTTACGGTTCAAATATCGGTTTCATGCGCCTGACAGTTGATACGACAGGCAACTCTATTACTGAATTTACAGGCAAACTTGTCCCCGCGGCAGAATTACCAGAGCCAGACCCGGCAGTATTGGCCACGGTCAATTTCTGGGAAGAAAAAGTAGAAGACCTGGTTGATGTTGAAATTGCCACGTCCAGCCGGGAAATACTACCAGCCGAGCTTCAGGGAATATTCGAAAAAATTCTTGCAGATGCCGCGGGCGCAGACTTCGGCTATTACAATATCGGAGGCATTAGGGACTCCTTGCCCATCGGGTCCATCACAGCCAGACACATCTGGAATATAGAACCATTCGGAAACACACTTGTTACCCTGACTATTAAGGGTTCAGATTATCTGCTTCTATTGGGCCGGGAAAACGAATTGCATCCAGGCATGGCGGTGATTAACGCGAACAAAACCTACCTGGTAGCCACCAACAGTTTTATTGGTGCGCACGCCGTCAAAGCCTTTGGGCCAAAGGTGCAAATGAAGCAACTTGGCGTGCTTGTACGAGATGTGTTGATAGAGAACATCAAAGAAAATGGTCTTGAGTAGCGCCATTTCGTGAAGTGGATTATTCAGCAAAAAATTCTCTGCACAAACGAAGAAATTCATCGAGTTGGTCGTGATGCACCCAATGCCCAGCGTCCTCGATTTTTTCATGTCGGGCATTTTGAAAATGGTTTGCAGGATCTTCCCCTTTGCCCTGGCCATGCCAGCTTTCGGTGCCACTGACTAACAAAATCGGCGCATCAATCCGCGCCCACAACTCACGCGTCTGTTCCTGGTTCATATCATAGGGCGACATCACGTAAGTGTAGTTATCAAATTTCCATGAGTATGTGCCATCTTCATTCTGGTTGGTGCCATGAATTGTCAGGTGTCGGGCCTGATCGTCGCGTAGATGGCTATTCGCTTCATGCATTCGCTTGTAAGCATCTTCGAGTGTGGCATATCGCTTGGACAACCGACCTGAAATTTTACGGTTGGACTCAATCCACTCCTGCATCTGCTCATGCACCGGTTTGTCCTGAACCATCCAGCTAGGTCCACCGGTACCCTCAATGACTACCAATTTCTTAATATGTTCCGGATAGATACCGGCGTAGCGTAAGGCCACCCCTCCCCCAAGGGAATGCGCAATGACGTGCAGAGGTGCAAGGTGCTGCTGGTGAATTAACTGGGCAAGATCGTATACGTACTCGCTGTGGCTATAGGCACTGCCAAATACCCATGCCGAATCACCATGACCACGGAAGTCCGGCGCGACTATGTGGTAGTCATAACACAGTTCCCGGGCTACCCAATCCCAGTTGTGGCAATGGTCACGATTGCCGTGGACTAACAATAAGGGTGGTGCTTCCGGGTTACCCCAGTCCAGATAGTGCAAACGCAATCGTTGGGAAAAATAGGTATGGGAAGTTGGACTGACTTTTCCACGATGCATAGACAATGTTTACTCCGACGCATATAAAATAAGGATGTCTCATTATATCAAGATAATGGGTTCTTACACGTCCATGACTATGGATTGTGAATCGATGTTGTTACTATCGAAGTCCAACCAACAATAAAATAAATCAAATGTCAGTCGCGCCAAACACGGTGATAAATGCCCTTAAGCATCGATACATAAAAACACAAGGCCCGGACGCCAACACCGATAAGGATCAGTTGATCCAGTCACTACGTAACATCACCGAAGAGCAGCTTGCGACCGAGGCAAACCTCATATACCTGGTAGCTGAATCAACCCCCGACTCAGTACTCTCCGATGGCGACATGGCAGTTCTTCACTCCGTGAATGACTGCGTCAAAATGATATCAAAATTGATGAGCGTCGAGCAGGAGATCGATCAAAAACTTCGATTCCTGATGCCGGAGCTCGCTTGCCAATTACTTCAAACCCCGGACCTGCCCCTGAAAATGGCTGAATACTCCATCCTGGAAGTACTGGACCTCCTGGTCAGTGCCAGTGTGGGGTGGGCACTGGACCTGGGCAGATCCGGTGAACAACTATTTAGCAAGGTCAGCGAGATTGTCGCTTCCGTTCGAACTGGAAACGAAGACTACAAGGTAGTTGAAGAGAACCTGCAGGCATTCCTTGACAAGGAGCAAAAAAGGACGATCAAACTTGAAGAACGTTTGATTGCCTCAGAAACCGGTATTCTTCGATCTCGAAAAAGCAAGATCATGACAGCGCAGATGATCAATACGAAAATGAATAACAAAAAACTGACGTTACCTATCATCGAATTCCTACAAGGTCCATGGCACGACTCAATTCAATTGTTAGCCCTTACCAGGGGTTTCGACAGTGAAGAATGGTTTCGTGCGGTCAAAATGACCGAAACTATTATCTGGACTTACCAGCCGATTGAACTTGAAGATGAGGAGGCCCTGCAAAAGGAAAAACAACGCCTGTATCGCATCATCGAACATATTCCAGCTGAAATCCGTGAGCTTCTTGTAGCCCTGGAACACAAAACCGAGAGTGCCGAGGAGGTATTGGAGGATATCGAAAACGAGCACGTCATGGTGATTTCAGGACAAGAATTAGAGTACGAGGATTTTTCTCCTGTTGAGACGGGAGAAGAGGTTTTCAACCAGGCGACCTCGGTAAGTCGTATTCTCCTGCGAAAAGTCAACCAACTGGAGCCAGGTCAGTGGTTCATTTTTGAAGAAAACAATGTCTGCGTTCGCATTAAACTCATCCTGAAACTCGAAGATATCAAGCAACTCCTGTTTACCAATCGCAACGGGATGAAAGCACTGCAAAAAAGTTTCGATAAGCTTGCCTACTATTTATCAACCAGCGTAATAAAACCTTTGGACCATGAGAATGTATTCTCTTCTACCTTCGCATCTTACTATCACAGCCTGGTTGATAAGTTTGAGAAGGATCGTAAACAAGCGGCTAAGGATAGAGTAGAAGCGGACCGCGAAGAAGCGATGCAGGAGGCGGCCAGGAAGAAATCGATGGCTGAGGCCAAAGCAACCGCCTTCGCGAAAGAAGAAGCCATGAGAGAACAGCAGGAACTTGAAAGAGAAAAGAAGCTTGCCCATGCTCGCGAGGTAGCTTCGAAGGAAGAGAACCTGGAGAAAGTAAAAGAACAAACGACTGCAGTGAACGCACTTAACGTCGGCGCCTGGTTAAAGCTTCCCGGTGCAGATGGCGTAATGGAAGAGTGTAAGCTGGCAGTAAAAATAGCAGCAGCGGACAAGATGATTTTTGTTAACCGCGCTGGAGCAAAAGTCGGAGAATATTCGACAGAACAACTCGTCCAGTTGGTGGTTGCTGGAGAGGGTACAATTGAGGATGCGGGAGTTGAATTCGAAGATACCCTGGCTCAGGTAGTAACAAAGCTACGCCAGGACAGGAACAAGAGTTATGACGACCTCACGGGATCTTGAGGACCGGGTAGAGTCCCGGCTGGGGCTTGAGGCAACGATATTTGTTGAAATCCTCGCTTCCGACAGCCACAACGCTGGCAACGTACTCATGTGCAACTCACTCGACCTGTCGGAACATGGTCTGCAGGTCGTCGTTGACGATGAAATGCCCGCCGGTTCAATTTTCAGATTGTGCATCGACCTCAAAGACTCGGAACCTATCTTTCTGGTAGCAGAGGTGAAATGGCAAAGACCAGACCCAGATGCAGATGCCTTTAGAATTGGATTTCTACTGTTCGAGTCAGATGACACCGATATACAAAGGTGGAGAGAACTCGTAGCCGATATGCTAGCGGTGGAATAGTCTTTTTTTTGGATGAGGCGAGTGAAACCTTGATCAACTAGATCTTGCCAAGATTCCGACATCAACAGGGTTAGTTACTTGGTATTTGATCAAATCAATCAATTTCTGGACGGGAACTAACTAGATGACCTTTTCTGCGCGTAGTGACGACTGCTCATCTGCGGACAAGCCCAGCATTTCCCCATAGATCGCTTCGTTACTAATGCCTAATTCCGGGTCCATTTGTGGTTCCCTTGGATTGCCAAAAGCAATATTGATGGGCGAGTTAGGTAAGGTGATATCTCCAAGCGTTCTATGGTTCACGTCCCTCAACATTCCGCGATTATGTAGATGAGAATCTGCCAAAATTTCTTCAACATTCCTGACTATCGCGCTTGGAATGCCGACGTTCTGCAGGATTTCCAGGACTTCAGCTTTACTGTGAATTGAAGTCCAGTGACTCACAATCTCATCCACTTCATCCATTAATTCCGCTCGTTGCAACATGGTTTTATATTTTTCTTCCTGCGCAAGTTCAGGCCTGCCTATCGCCGTAACGAACGCCCGCCAGTGACCATCCCTGATACAAATAATGGCAACGTGACCATCCGCGGCAGGATAAACATTGTACGGCGCCATGGTTAGCGCTGGATGTTTATTGCCGTTTCGACCTGGTACTTTTTTGTTGTGGTAATAATAGGCACCTATGATGGTCGAAAGCGTGGGCAACACCGAATCCTGCATTGCAACGTCCAGTATTATTCCTTCGCCAGTTCGCTCTCTTCGTAACAACGCCGTGACCACAGCGCCATAAAGGTGCACACCACCAAAAAAATCAGAGATGGCTGGCCCTGCCTTTAACGGAGGCATTTCATCAGTACCGGTAGTGCTCATCACTCCTGCCATGGCCTGCACAGTAATGTCCATGGCGAGGTAATCTCGGTGTTCTCCGGACCTGCCATAACCAGAACCGGCAGCGTAAATCAGGCGTGGATTGATATCGAGAAGTGTCTTCGCGCCTAACCCAAGTTTCTCCATGGTGTCTGGAGCAAAGTTTTCCAACACAACATCAGCCTGCTCCACCAGCCGCTTGAAAAGTGCTATGCCTTTTTCAGTTTTCAGGTTGAGTGTAATGGATTCCTTTTCCTGGTTGAGCATGGCGAAAGCATAGGCCGCAGAACTGGCGGTTCCCCTGCTGCGCAATGCTTCACCGGCCAGGGACTCCACTTTTATCACTCTCGCGCCTGCCATGGCCATCAGGAAAGTGGCATAGGGCCCATTGTAGATTTGCCCCAGATCGAGAACCATGACGCCATGTAAAGCCTGCTGCTGAACCATAGATACCTCCTAATATCCCGTCAGGGTATCAAATATTATGTCTCAATTAAGTATGTTGTTAATGTGCAGTAATAAGGATGGAGATACTTGAATGACGTTCAACGAACATATCGGTATGACCCCGGGTGAGCACGACTATGAAGCAAAAATCGTAATTGAGGAATATCACAAAAATCCAACCGGTAACATAAATGGAGGTGTGATTATTTCTCTCGCGGACAATTTATCGACTGGCGTTGCCGGGAATTTCTGGGCTCAGAAATTTGGCAAACCGGCATTCATGGTGGGCGTAGATTTGCATGCGGTCATGTTGGCCAACCAGGTGGGAGGCACAATTACGGCCAAGGCAGAACCTGTCAGGGTAGGAAAACGAGTCACCGTAATCCGAACCGTTATCACAGGAACGGACAACAAGGTCCTCGCCGAGATCACCACGACTCACGTTCCAGTTAGTTAGTTCTTGTTTAGAAAATCATCAGGGTGAGCTCCATCCCTAGCACGCTCAGGGCTGAGCTCAAATAAAGTGATTTCACTTTGCGTTCCAAATCTCATTACTGGTCCCCATGTACCCGTTCCCTGGGAAACATAAAGCCGCGTGTCACCCTGCTCGTACATTCCCTTCACCATATCGAACACTCTTCCTACAACCAGGTTAAACGGCATAATCTGCCCGGCATGGGTGTGCCCGCTCAACATCAGATCAACACCTGCCTCAGCAGCATCTGCCAGACCTCGAGGTCGATGGTACAACAAGAGAGCAAAGGCGCTTCTATCTACATCAATGTGTTGCAATTGATTTTTCACCTGCAACGCATCATCCATATCATCAACGCCAATGACCTGAAGATCGCCTCGAAAGTAACACGTGTCATTGCGCAGGACGTTAATGCCAAGACTGGAAAGCCGTTCCAGGATTTCGTCCAGGTCTTCGTATTTCTCGTGGTTGCCAGTGCAAAAATAGATTGGCCCAATAATACTCTTCAACGATTTTAGTTCACTTACCTGAATTCCACTGGCATCAATAAGATCTCCAGTGATGCAAACAAAATCAGGCTCCAACTGGTTAATTTTGTAAATTACACTTTCCAGAAACGATTTACTCCTGGAACCGATGTGCATATCTGTAATCTGCACAAAGCGAACTGGGCTATTTAGTTTCGGTGAGGAAAATTTAATTTTCTTGATAACCGGATTCATCGCTACCACTAATCCGACAATGCCGCACAGTAAGCTGATACCTATGACAGATAACGCCGCTGTATCCATAGGAATGAAACCGATAAAAACAATAAGTTCAAATATCAGCAGGGTGAGGACCATCAGGGGGCTTATTCCCAGCCAGAAATCTGCTCCTAGCCTGAGCCACCTGGCCCAGAAAGTGCGGTTGTTGCGCAAATAGATTCGGCTGATTATCTGACTGCCACCGAGGGGAAGGAAAATCATCAGCGTCAGCCACCAGGGAAATTCCAGCCACTGGCATAGTCGAAGTATGGGATAGAAAAAAAGCGGTATATGCATCGCCAGGGCGATGATAAAAAACCTGCTCCAGCCACGCGCTCTCGTTGTAATGGTACGGGACGGTGTCTCTGCATTGGCGTTAGCCGAAGTTTCACTCACAATTTAGTAATCTCGTTTACTAGTAGTATTTGTTTTAACGATACCCAATCTACCATAAAAAGCACGTAAGCAATCGAAGTTAGCGTGTAGCAAGTGTTTCCCTGGAAGGTTTTGCTGCCATCATCGCCGCCATCGTACCAACCAGGTTGCGCATGAAAAAATAGCACCCTTATCACGAAATGACCGCTTCTCCCGTGCGCGCCTGGACATGGACAGGATGGCAAAATGCGCCGTATTATGTAAGTCATCCGATTTCGATGGTTGATCACGATGACTGGAAGAAAGCTTCTTTGGGTTTTGCCGTTTTTGCTTTATTTCATTTTTACCTTCTGGTACACAAACACCGAAGGCCCCCTGAGCGAAGACGAAATTGACGTCTTTGTCGCTCAGGTTCAACTCAACGGCCTTAGTGACGAGCAGGCTTCACGGCTAAGAGAGTTTATGGTGGCAGACACCGGTCGACAATTCCTTATGCTGAACAATCTCGATATGGCAGATAATCCAGCTACCATGAAAGGCGCCGCTCTTGGAGAAAGTGCGGGAGAAAGTGCCAGTGACCTGATGAATCGATACATGGAGCATATGTATCCTGAACTGTTCAAGCGGGCGTGCCACCCAATTTACCTGGGTGAAGCAGTGTTTACAGCGCTTGATATTGTAGGTATAGAAGGTGGTGAAAGTTGGGATCGCGCAGCACTCTTTAGATATCGGAGCCGCAGGGATTTTATGGAAATTGTCTCTAACCCTGCACTGCCAGGGAAACATGAATTCAAGATCGCGGCATTGGACAAAACTATCGCCTACCCGCTGGAAAATACGATTTACTTGTCCGACCCACGCATGCTGCTAGCGTTGATACTGATTTCGGTAGTCGCTCTAATTGATATCGCGCTATACAGCAGAAGAAGCTAACCCGGCTCGTCTAAACTCAAGGACAAATTATGAATGTCTCAAACGCAGTAGCACCTACCGCAGAACAATTTCAGCAGTTTCTCAACAGCGATTTTACCGGCCCGGTATGCATGGTGAACCTTTTAAAATTCAAAGACAAAGCCGAATACGAGGACGGCCGAGACACGGATCTGACCGGGCAGGAAGCCTACGGCCTGTACGGTCAACAGATGCGTGAATTTGTATTGTCAAAAGGCGGGAAATTTATTTTCTTCGGTGCCGCCCGGCAAATGATTCTGGGATCGGTAGAGGAAGAATGGGATACGGTCGCTATCGTTGAATACCCTTCCAAGGAAGCATTCATCGAAATTGTATCTTCACCGGAAGTCCAGGGGTTCGGCGTTCACCGTAGTGCAGGACTCAAAGGACAATTGCTCATTGCAACTTCACAAGGTCAAATACAAGAGGACTAGTGAGACAAACCGTGTTACGAATTTTTCTTATCGTTGCTGCGATTGTAATAGCCATCCCCGTTGTCTTATTTATCGTATTGCTGGTTTATCCAAGGCCAATCGATAACACACCGGCATGGGTGTTTGAGGGAGATAGCAGCAACATTGATTATTGCGAGTTGCCCGTCTTGGACGGTAAAGGTTTGCTGGCGAAGGACATACCACAAGGTCATACGCCCGGTTGTGGCTGGGTGAAGTTCCCACAACCCATATTAAGAGATTGCACCGAACCTTTATCACATGGGGCAGCTGACCTGCGCGGCTTATGGCAGCAGGCTGAGGGTGGAAGAATTGGGCATGTGGAACGCATTGAACAATGTGGCAACCGCGTTGTCGTCACGTCAAGTGGTGTTGTTCACGACCTAACCACGGACGGTAAACTCTCCGGTGCATCGGATGATGTGAGCCCCTTAAGGCTTGGACCATTTAATTTCTGTATCCGTACATCAGCTACCACTGAATGGAAGAATGGAAAGTTGGAATTTTATGCACTCGGTGGCCCTAAGGTAGTCTCCCGATACATGCAAGGTGACGAACTACTCTGGGACTATCCGTCTTTCGGTACGACCAGGATGAAACGAATCTGCAAGCTTCCTAGACCTACCTATCGTCTACAGTCCTCTTAAAGGGCAGGTCAATTTTTTATATCGCGT
>JAPUGI010000315.1 GCA_027292925.1 Gammaproteobacteria bacterium | reverse complement strand
GATCATGTTAAGCTCGGTGAAGGCGGGATTCGAGAGATCGAGTTCTTGGCGCAGGCATTCCAGTTGGTTCATGGTGGAAGAGACGTGGGTCTGCAGAATCCCAGCGTCCAAATTATATTGTCGCATCTCGCCGACCATGGGTACTTGCCCGAAACAGCCGTTTGCGAACTTGATGCCGCTTACGTGTTCCTGCGCAATACAGAGCACGGGCTTCAAAGCTATCGCGACAGACAGACTCATGAATTGCCAGGGAATCTTAAGGATCAGCGACGCCTGGCAAGAATAATGGGCTTTGACATATGGAGTGAGTTCAAGGCATCACTCGATCAGCACAGGGAGGAAGTTCACAAACACTTCCAGAACCTGTTAGAAAAACCCTATCAGGCCGATGAAGTTCAAGCAGAGCTTGCGGACTGGCGCTCTCTCTGGCAGGACGATGTCGACGATAATTTTGCAATATCGTTTCTGACTCAACACGGATATCTCGATGTTGCCGAGCCTTGGCGTCATCTGTGTATTTTAAAAAGTAGCAAGAAGTTGTTGTTTCTTCAGAAGGACGGCAGAGAGCGCATTGACCGATTCATGCCAATGGTACTGTTAAGAATATCGCAAAAAGAGAACGCCTCCATGTTGCTGATGCGGGTTTTACCTTTTATTGAAGCGGTTGTTCGAAGGAGTACTTATTTCGTTTTACTGCTTGAAAATCAGGACCTGCTGGACCGGCTACTGAACCTTTGCGCCGCCAGTCCCTGGATTGCTGATCAGATTGCCAATCAGCCGGTACTAATTGAGGAGCTCCATACTACAAGCGAGGTATTTCAAGTCCCGGATAATGATCGTTTGACAGCAGAGCTTGTTAAACAGCTTGCAGTAACCGACGACCAGGAGAATAGGCTAAACGTATTGAGCTATTTTCGCATGTCCCATGTGCTGCAGATCGCGGCGGCAGAAGTGACGGGCCAATTGCCACTAATGAGAGTAAGCGACTATCTGACAGACATTGCGAAAGTGATACTTCATCAGGTCCTGAAACTGGTGTGGCAAGAGCTTCTTGATCGGTATGGAAGTCCTGATGGCAGTGACGATTTTGGATTCGTGATTGTCGCCTATGGCAAGCTTGGCGGCATTGAAATGGGGCACTCGTCTGATCTGGATCTTGTATTCATCTACGACTCTCAATTGTGGGCACGAACCTCAGGAGACAAGTCGATTACAACCCGGGAGTTTTATACGAAGCTTGCGCAAGGGGTGATAAGTATGCTGGGCTCGCGTACCACCCAGGGAGTCCTGTACGAGGTTGATATGCGTTTGCGTCCATTCGGTAACTCGGGTGTACTGGTCAGTAGCTTGAGTGCTTTTGTTCGATACCAAAAAGAGGATGCATGGACCTGGGAACACCAGGCGCTGGTGCGTGCACAAGTCGTCGGTGGTTCACGGCTACTTGCGTCAAAAGTGGAGCAGGTTCGACGGAAAATACTGTGTCAGGGCCGCGATAAGGTCGACTTACGGAGGGATGTCAAAGATATCCGAAAGAGGATGCGAGACGCGGTTCAAAGGGATGACGGCTTCCACCTCAAGAAAGGCAAGGGTGGTGTAATCGACATCGAGTTTGTCGTTCAATACCTGGTTTTAGCTCATGCGCACGATCATCCGATGCTGACCCGTTGGACCGACAACATCAGGATTCTCGAGACTCTTGCAGAGTACGGTATTCTTAAGTCGGACGAATCAAATGGATTGGCAGACGCCTATCGAACCTATCGTGCGATGGTACATCGTCTTACTCTACAAAACCGGGAACAGATCGTACCTGGCCATGAGTTTAGTGAACAACGAGGTCTGGTGAACAAACTATGGGAGCGACTGATTGGGTAGAGAGTTGAGAGACGGCAGTAACAGATTCTTGTCGACGAAGATTATTTCGTGTATCTGTACTTGAGAATCAATGAGCAGCTATCACGTCATGTTATACATCCACATCACTTGCGCAGCACTTTCCTTATTTTTATTTACGCTAAGGGGTATTTGGATGATGAAGGAGAGCAACTTGCTGCAGCTGAGAGTTGTTCGTTTTTTGCCTCATATTATCGACACAGTGCTATTGTTGGCGGCTGTCGCACTCACCATCATAATTAACCAGTTTCCTCTAGTTACACACTGGCTAACTGTGAAATTAATCGCTTTGATAATCTATATATGCTTGGGGATGGTCGCACTTCGGCTAGGTAAGACGAAAAACTAGCGTGTCATAGCATTTTTTTTGGCACTCACTGTGTTTGGCTTTATTGTTTCGGTCGCTTACTACCACCATCCCCTTGGTAGATTACTTTTCATAACTTAATGATTCGAACCTTGTTGTAGTCCTCGTTTACTAAAAAATTCTGCATTCACCCAAGAACGAATTCTACGAGCATTTGGTGCAATTTCATTGCCCAAGATCGTAATTATCACTGATCTCCTACAAGCCATCAGGCTCTGGATTGATGTAGATCAACTAATGAAGCGATCGCCATAGATATAATTCGTCATGAGACCGATAAAGCCGTATCGATATGTAATTGAAACGCTTCATCAAAAAAAGGAGGACCTGATGAAACGGCTATTTATAGTTTTGGTTGTACTAGTTATTTTAAATCCTGCCTTTGCAGGAGATATTGCAGCTGGTGAGGCGAAAGCCGTAATTTGCATGACCTGCCATGGGGAAGCGGGTATCAGTTCCAATGATCTTTGGCCAAATCTTGCGGGGCAAAAAGAAGGTTATCTAACTAAGCAAATAAGGGCTTTCCGGGATGATCACCCACTGATAGCACCTTTCATGGACACGCTCAGCGATGTTGAGGCTGAGAACCTTGCTGCCTATTTCAGCAGCTTGGAGTAGATAGTTTCCAGGGGCGGGATCATGAACCAAACCCCCACCTTCGATAGCAACCAGATTCAACGTGACAACATTCATGGTCCAGGCTACACCTCCTATCCGATCGTATTACAGTTTGGAGATTTTCATCCACTTTTTATCATGAATATCTGGACGCGAAGAGGAATGAGCGGGATTTTTGTCGGCAATATATGACAAAGGCGATATTTGAAGGCATCACCACAGATGTTATGTAGTGAAACAGCCAAGCTTTGAATGCACTGGTTAGTTGGCTCATGAGTTATCCATGGTCCATTTCATGTTCTGA
>JAPUGI010000314.1 GCA_027292925.1 Gammaproteobacteria bacterium | reverse complement strand
TTAGTGCCAGTTTCGCGGCGACTTCATTGACATGGGAGTCATACTTAGGTTCATCTGGCGCAACCAACAAAGGATGAAAAATCCTCGAAATAAAATCATATACACCAAGGTGTAGTCTATGATTAATCTCAAAGAATTTACTGAGAAACTCTAAAGTAGCTTTTTCTTCAAAGTCGACATTGTGCCAAACGGATGGCATCGCCTCAAGACCAACAGCCTTGCGCATTTCATTTAGTCGTTCACGACCATTTTTTGAGCCCTCAACAAAGATAAATAATCCACCGGGTTTAAGAACCGAAGCGAGTTTCGAAATCGCCTTTTTCTGATTTTCCCAGCTATCAAGGTTGATTAAGCACCGTTCTGAGATAACAATATCAAAGTAGCCGAATAAAGATGGGTCTAGATCAAGTACGTTTGCAACCTTAAAAACTATTGATTCCTTATCGAGTATATTTTTCTTTTGACCTTCTTCAATAGCACGATTTATCATGTTTTCACTGAAATCAATACCAACTATTTCCCTAACCATGGGTGCTATATGGTTCGTTGTATACCCATTACCACAACCAACATCAAGGACACGAGCGGAATGAACGAGAAATTTTTTAATTAACTCAATTTCAAGATGTCTTTGCCAAAAGTCGTGGTGGGTAACCTCTTTATCAGAAACATCACTTTGGTTACCCCGGTCTTGCCAGAATTCCTTAACCTTCTCCGTATCACCCTCCGTATCACCGATGATGGAATGCTGTTCCATATTCTCCTCCAGCAATTGAATTATAAATGTAGAGCCACGAGACTCATTCGGCCCGTCAGGCAGAATGAGTACTTGACCCAGAAAAACGCCCTGGACCCTTGTTACGAATTATCTATTCTTCGCTTGCTTGTACTAGAAACATGGTCGTTCTACCCTCCTGTGAAAATCTCCAACACTCTCAACCACCTGTTCGATCGCCGATATGGTTAATTCCGGATACATTGGAAGTGAAAGGACCTCGTTTGTAGCAGATTCCGCCTGAGGAAAACTGCCCGGGCGATATCCGAGGTCCGTATAGGCCTCTAGCAAATGTACTGGAATTGGATAGTGGATACCCGTCTGGATGGCCTTCGCCTGCAACGCTTGTTGCAATTGGTTTCGCTCACCCATGCGTATCGCGTATACATGGTAGACATGGCGGGCGTATGGCATCTCGGCCGGCGTGACTACATTGCTTCCCGAGAGCAACTTATTGTAGTGGGCTGCATGAGCCCTCCGTGCTTCGGTCCACGCTTCAAGTTTGCGTAATTTCACTCGTAGGATTGCGCCCTGGAACCCATCCATCCGATAATTATACCCTTTCAGGACGTGGTGGTACTTGCGTTCCTGTCCCCAATCTCGCAGCATGCGGATCGTACGCGCATAGTCAGTATTATTGGTCACCACCATGCCGCCCTCGCCGCAGGCGCCCAAGTTCTTGCCAGGATAGAAACTGAAACAGCCCATATCGCCGATGGAGCCCACACGTCGCCCCTTGTACTCAGCGCCGTGGGCCTGAGCCGCGTCTTCAATAACCACCAGGTTGTGCCGTCTGGCAACTTCCAAGATCGGGTCCATATCGGCCGTCTGGCCGTGCAAATGGACCGGGAGAATTGCCTTGGTGCGTGGCGTGATGACACTCTCAAGCTGGTGCACATCCATTGTCAGTGAGTGAGGATCAACATCCACAAAAACCGGCCTAGCTTTCGTCAGCTCGATAGAGGCTACTGTGGCAACAAATGTCAGGGGAACAGTGATCACCTCATCACCCGTACCAATCCCGGCTGCTAGTAATGCCACGTGCAAGGCGCTGGTACCTGAGTTTACACCAATTCCATATCGACCACTGCAGTATGCGGCAAACTCCTCCTCAAAAGCTGCCACCTCTTCTCCCAACACAAACTGGCTGCTCTCTAGGACCCTGGCGATTGCAACGTCTATTTCCGGTCTGAGAGCATTCACCTGCGCTTTTATGTCCATAAACGGAATCATGTTAATGCCCTTCATCCCACACCAGTTCCACTGGTCTGCCGCGCTGAGTCAGCGATTGCGTCGCTGCTTCTAAAATGCGTACCGTTCTCAACCCCGCTTGCCCGTCACTTAACGGCTCCTGGCCTTGCTCGATACACTCTAAAAAGTGAAGTGTCTCCACGTGTAGCGCCTCAGCAGTGTTCAGCTTCGGGGCCCACATATCCCCGGTCCGATAGCCGACTAACTGTTGGTATCTCCCCTCCGGCCCGTCGGTCAGCGTAATCCCTTTGTCATAGATCTTCAGTTTCTCGCTTGGTTCCAGGTCGTCATAAACAATCATCTGCTGATCTCCGCCAAGGAGAGTACTCCGAATTTTGACTGGCGCTAACCAATTGACGTGAAAATGGGCAATCAAGTTTTCATTAAAAAAGCAACTCAAGTAAGCCATATCCTCTGGTTTGCCGGGCACGTGGGCAATGCCCGTGGCTGACACTGCACAGGGCCTAGCCCCTAACACAAAGTCCATGATGGCAAGATCATGAATGGCTAGATCCCATAAGACGTTTACATCATGCTGGAACAACCCCAGGTTCACTCGTACGGAGTCATAGTAAAAAATTCGGCCTAGATTACCTGCATCCACCAGTTCTTTGATTTTACGCACGGCACCTGTATAGACAAAGGTATGGTCTACCATCAGGACACGCTTGAACCGCGCCGCCATTTCAATAAGCCGCTCGCCTTGCTCAACAGTTGCTGCCATGGGTTTCTCGATCAGTACATGCTTTCCTGCCTGCAAGGCTTGCATAGCTAAGTCGAAATGGGTCGAGACCGGGGTGGCAATAACAATTGCGTCGATGGTCGGATCGACAAGCAGGTCATGGTGTTTGGTTGTTACCGTAATCGTAGGATAACGAGCCTTCACTCTGTCCAAACTGTCCTGACGAAGATCACTGACTGCTACAACTTGAGAACCCGGCACCTCGACAAAGTTGCGAACTAAATTTGGACCCCAGTAACCGTAGCCAATCACACCGATTTTTACCATACTTGTCTCCTTATCAACTCACTACTGACCGGTTAAGGGGTCATCGGCAAAAATACATGACTGAATCGGGAATTCGAGCAATTAAAAGGTGTTGCCGACTTGAAAGTCTCGCATAAATCGTCCTCCTTTAAAATCAAGGAGTTAGAGAGAAGAAACGACTCATTTTTGGTTTAACTGGACAGTATAGTTATCAGCTATTAAAAAATACGCTCGATTGCATGAACGTTACACAATCTCATTGGGTACTACGCTTGCACGCTTGTGAAAGTCAAGCCCAAAGTTCATGCCTATCAGGAGATGCACATAACTTCACGAAAGTGCACATAACTTCATGAGTGAAACCCCTACGTATGCCATCACTGCTCGATGAAACAAGCGCGACACCTTATGGCGACGGTTACACCAAAATGTACATTCTCCCACGTACCGGCCCAGTAGTTTGACCGGTACCCCGAGTTGCGTCCCATTCACACAGGCTCTCGCCTTGGAAATAGACTTATGCATACGCAAGAGCCATCGCTCACACGCTTCCCTATCGACAGATACCCCTTGAACGTCGAGATCCACACTGGTCCCACGGCACAAGCTCGGACTCCCATCGGTCTTCCCCATGGCGCCCGCTCGAATCCCGGTGGCCACGAGCAGTTGAGCATGCGTCTTGGTTTCTTTCGCCATCACGACATTGGCAAAGCCAGCCCGATGGCTGGCCCGGACTTCGTTTCACTGGCCACCAGAACATTAGCATGGATTCCAGCTTGCCCGACGTTCCAAACGTCCCCGCATCCAATTCTCGCACACCTTCGCCAATTTGATAGCAGACATTCCGGTGTTGCAAGGCTGCCCGAATGTTCTGGCGCATCCCTCCACGCGGCCATATAATTTCACGCCCACATGATGTTGGAGTTCTTGCGCGGGCATCCCTCGTGTGCCTTGCATCACAGCAAACAC
>JAPUGI010000313.1 GCA_027292925.1 Gammaproteobacteria bacterium | reverse complement strand
TTTGATTTAACTGGTCGGGATGGCGAGATTTGAACTCACGACCACGACACTTGAACTTTGCTGAAATCAATTCGTTTGCCCCACCAATGCCCCATTTGAGTAACTCTTGAGTATCCTGTGGCTAGAATCTTACCATATCCCTTATGTATATGGCGCCCTGAACAGGAGTCGAACCTGTGACCCTCCGCTTAGGAGGCGGATGCTCTATCCGACTGAGCTACCAGGGCGTAGTGAGAATTGTAGCATTTAGTTTGTGGAGCCCCTTCGGGTTCCTTCGACTCCCTCCTGGTTACTTCGGCTCCGTCGTGCGCGACCCCGGTCGGTCGCTCAGGAAACAGGCGCTCAGGACAGGCAGGATGACGGGTCAGACAACACCTAATTCAACCAGGCTCTTAGCGCCTGCGAGAATGGCTTCCTCCGGGCTCCTGGGGTGCCAGCCAATATCCAGGGCGGGGGTGCAATCCATTTTTTTGACAGTATCCAGGTCGTTGATGATGGAGTTGATTTCCTTGATGAATATTCCGAACACCTTAGCGAGAAAACTCGGCATTAAGCTGAGCGGTATTTTTTTATACTCTGGGAATTCTCTATGTAGCAGTTCAGCGATCTCGATAAACCACCTGAAACCTGCACCACATAAGAATCGTTTTCCTGGGGCATCTGTATGTTCGAAAGCAAGGCGGTGCAGGGCGGCAACATCTCGCACATCTACGATTTCAAATCCGATTTTTGGAACCAGGGGTATCCCACCGGTTAATAATTTATAGAGGACTTCCAGGGATGAACCGTAATCCGCTTCCAATGCCGGACCCAGAACCATACCGGGATTGATCACGGCTAGTTCGGTATCATGAGTGATAAAACCCCATGCAGACTTTTCCGCAATTGTTTTGCTTGCTGCATAGGGCGTTAAGTTGGGGTCTCCAGGGTCACTCCAATCGTCGCTGGTATAGGTGTGTTCGTTGATTTTTTTACTACCCATTACTGCTGCAACAGAGGAAGTCAGGACCACTCGTTTTACACCGACAGATTGAGCGGCAGCCAGAACGTTGAGTGTTCCTTGCCTCGCTGGTTCGATGACCTCGGATGGGTCCTTAGGCTGGATTATGGGCACGGGAGACGCTACATGAAAAACGCCATCGCATCCTTCAATCGCTTCGGTCCAACTGTCTTCGCTGGTGAGATTTGCAACTGCAAACTCCATTTCAGAAGCGCCTTCATGGTGTTTTACCAGGATATCGCGCACTTCTTTTGCGCGATTACGATTTCGTACGGTACCTCTGACTTCATAACCATGTTGTAAAAGATCAAGAATGCAGTGGCTGGCAATAAATCCGGAGGCTCCGGTAACTAGTATTTTTCCAGGCATGGGTACTCCTATTAACCAAACCTAAAACAAGTATAAACCCGATTAGAGGCGTAGAACTGGTACTAAGCTCGAACTTACAGTATTTTACAGCTGGGAGGGCTAGTCAAATGAAGATGGAAGAGCAAATTCGATGCATGAAGTTGCTGATGCAGCGACTTGATGAGGGTACTACCGTCGATGCCGGTGGCATGGTCAGAAATCCGGTGGAGGCGTATACCTCTGAACAACGAGCAGGCCAGGAATGGGAAACCATGTTCCAGTCTTATCCACAGGTGATGGGGCTTAGGGGGGATTTACCAAAGCCTGGTTCCTTTCTGACCTCGAATGATCTGGGTAAACCGATCCTGATGACAAGAGACAAAGAGGGAGGATTTCATGCTTTCCTGAACGTCTGCAGGCATCGCGGCACGGTGGTAGAAGGTGATCAGCGTGGTCAAAAAACCCTGTTCAGCTGTCCGTTTCATGCCTGGAGCTATAGCCCAACGGGAGATCTGGTCTCTGTGCCGAAGGAGGATCATTTTGGCCCGGTGGACAAAAGCTGCCATGGTCTGATTGAACTTGCAGCGGAAGAAAAATACGGGCTCCTATGGGTGCACCCGAAACAGGGAGCGCAGTTTGATCTGGATGAATTGTTAGGCGGGCTTGGCGATGAATTGGACTCCTGGGGTTATGGCGACCTTCAATTCGGGGCAACCGTCACCTATGAGACGCCAATGAACTGGAAATTTGCCATCGATACCTTTGGTGAAACCTACCATTTCAATGTCTTGCACAAAAATACGTTGGCCATTGACATCTACGGCAATGTGCAATGTTATGACACCTATGACCGAAATCACCGGATGATGCTTTGCGCCAAGGCGATTGATAAGTTTCGCGAGATACCGGAAAAAGACTGGGATGTTTTGAAAGCGACGATACCGGTGTATTACCTTTTCCCCAATATCCAGTTGATCCCGAGTGGCCGCATCGAAAATCTACCGAAGGATCAGCTATCGGGTGCAACCCTGGTGCGAGTCTATCCGCACAAAGACAATCCCCATAAGTCTTTCTCACAAATTTCTTTTTACACCAACCCGAACATACCGGATGAATTACGAATGTCCATGTCCGAAAGGTTAACAGGTTTCAGTGAAATCATTCGAGATGAGGATTACGTCGCTGCGGCAGCCGCCCACCAGGGCGCAACCTCAGGCGCCATGACACACGTTACTTTCGGTCGTAATGAACCGGCCCTGCATCATTATCACAATACCTATAATAAGGTGCTCGGACTTGAGCCACTGGAACGGATCAGTAATTAGGTAAAGGATCAGTTTATGAGCAACCCCTTTTTTGCGGAGTGGGATACTCCCTTCGGTATTCCGCCGTTTGATCAGATCAAGGAAGAACACTTTTCCCATGCTTTCGATCAGGCGTTCGGCGATCATGATGCTGAAGTTGAAGCCATCGTTGAAAATAAAGAAGCCGCCACGTTTGAGAACACAATAGAAGCACTTGAGCGCACCGGGACGCTTCTTGACAAAGTCAGCGGTGTATTTTTTAACCTGACCTCATCTAATTCGACTGACGATTTGCAGGCCATTGAATTGGAGGTTGTTCCGAGGTTCGCGGCGCACAGCAGCAGGATGTTCAACAATCAGGGGTTGTTTGGACGGGTCAAATCTGTGTACGAATCCCGTGACGACCAGCCACTTGATGCAGACCAGGTGCAGCTGTTGGCAGACACCTATACAAATTTCGTACGTGCAGGTGCTGCTCTCAGTGACGATTCCCGTTCAAAAGTTCAGGCATTGGATGAAGAGTTGGCCGGGTTAACAACTCAATTCGGCCAGAACATATTGAAAGATACCAATAATTTTGAGTTGGTACTCGATTCAGCAGAGGAGGCGAAAGGGTTACCTGAATCTGTTCTGCAAGCAGCGCTGGGAGAAGGCGAGCAGCGGGGTAAATCCGGTAAGTATGTGTTCACGATTTCCAGGTCTTCTATTACGCCGTTTCTGCAATTTGCTGAGAAACGAGATCTGCGCGAGAAAATCTATAAGGCATACACGCAATGCGGCAACAATGATAATGAACACAATAATCACCAGATTTTGAAAACTATTGCCGCATTGAGGGCGAGGAGATCCAGGCTATTGGGATTCGAGAGTCACGCGCACTACATGCTTGATGACAGAATGGCCAAGACGCCCGAGAATGTGACGGATCTGTTGGACAAGATCTGGTCTCCAACCAGGAAAAAAGTTGCTATCGAAGCAGAAGACCTCCAGTCGAGAATTCAGGAAGAAGGCGGCAATTTCAAACTTTGTTCATGGGACTGGTGGTACTACACAGAGAAAATTCGCGCCGAGCGATATTCCCTGAATGAAGAACAGGTAAAACAGTATTTCAAACTGGAGAATGTGCGCGATGGTGCCTTCGATGTTGCCACACGGTTATACGGTATTACCTTTGAAGAAGTGACTGATATCCCGCGCTACCATCCTGATGTGGTGGGTTATGAGGTAAAGGATGCAGATGGCACACTGATTGGTTTGTTCCTGGTAGATTATTTTATGCGCCCGTCAAAACGCGGTGGCGCCTGGATGAATGAATTCAGGGGTCAGTCCAATCTGGAAGAATCCATTCGCCCCATCGTAGTTAATTGCTGTAACTTTCCGAAAGCAGACCCCTGCCTCCTTGGCATGGATGAAGTGCGCACCCTATTTCATGAATTTGGACATGGCCTGCATGGTCTTCTCAGCCAGGTACGATACCGGAGCCAGTCCGGCACCAATGTGAAACAGGATTTTGTCGAATTGCCTTCACAGATCATGGAGCACTGGGCGATTGAACCAGAAGTCATGAAGTCCTATGCAAGACATGTAGAGACTGGTGAGGTTATTCCCGATGAAATTATTGAAAAATTATTGGAATCACAGACTTTCAACCAGGGATTTGCCACAACTGAATATCTCGCCGCGTCCTACCTGGACATGGCATGGCATACACTTGTCTCTGATGAAGATCAGGATGAAGAACAAGACGTGGAGAGTTTTGAGGAAAAGGCATTGCAGCAGATAGATCTCATCGACGCGGTAGAACCAAGATACAAATCATCCTATTTCCAACATATTTTTTCCGGGGATCATTATTCTGCCGGATATTATTCCTACATCTGGGCCGAGGTGCTCGATGCTGATGGATTTGAGGCATTCAAGGAAAAGGGAATATTTGATGCCGAGACAGCCCGATCGTTCCGTGAAAATGTATTGGAACGAGGTGGCACGTCAGACCCTATGGAATTGTACAAACAGTTTCGCGGCCGGGAGCCGGAAGTGGAACCTCTTCTTAAAAATCGAGGGCTTGCTTGATACGTCATCCCGGGACATTGCCCCCCGGTTTGATTTGGCGCAAAATGGCTTTCCCGTTGAACCAGGCACAGAATCTTCATGAGTGACGTACCCGCAGATCTGCCCGGCTGGATAGCCAAACACGTAGAATTATATTTATCCGATCCCGAGAAAGCCCATATGTGGGACTCTTCCATGGGAGGAGGAGAGGGGATGCTGCCTACCTTGTTGCTTATCAGCAAAGGCAGAAAATCCGGCGAACAGCGTATGTTGCCACTGATATACAAAAAAGTAGGAGATGACTATGTCGTCATCGCTTCCAAGGGCGGTTTTCCAACTAATCCAGCCTGGTATTTAAACCTTGTGGCCACACCGGATTGCGAGATACGGGTGGGACCCGAGAGTTACAAAGCTCGAGCGCGTGATGCTCAGGGCATCGAGCGAACCCGGCTTTGGGAGGAACTTGTCGGTATTTATGCACCGTACAAAGATTACCAGGCTCGAACCGGCGGCAGGGAAATTCCCGTGGTCGTACTTGAAGTGCAATAGCCAGGAGAAAACTAGTGACTGAACTTATTCTTGATCCAGACCAGATCCCCGATCCCTATGCCATACCTATCGACGAGATGGATGTTAGCCAGCCGATACTGCTGCAACAGGATTGTTGGCAACCCTGGTTTGACAGATTGCGTGCGGAAGAACCGATTCATTACTGCAAAGAGAGTTTGTTTGGACCCTATTGGTCGATAACAAAATTCAACGACATCATGGAAGTGGAAACGGATCCGGAACTGTACTCATCGGAAGGCGACATTACGATATTTGATGGTGACGATGAAGATAACACGCGTCGTGATACGCCGATGTTTATCGCCATGGATCCGCCGATCCATGAGGACCAACGAAAAGTCGTGCAGCCAGTGGTTGCCCCGCAAAACCTGTCCAAGCTGGAGCCCCTGATCAGGGGAAGAGTCACCAGTATCCTGGACTCACTGCCTCTTGGTGAAACATTTAATTGGGTAGAAGAGGTGTCGATTGAACTAACGACCCAAATGCTGGCCACGTTATTTGATTTCCCGTTTGAAGACAGGCGACTTCTCACCTACTGGTCTGATGTTGCAACCTCGGATCCGAAATTGGGAATTGGCCTACCAGGGTTAACTGAAGAGGGTAGGGACCAGGCGCTTGATGAATGCCTTGATTACTTCAAGCGGTTGTGGAAAGAAAGAGAAGGAAAACCGGCGACCGATGATATTGACCTGATCTCAATGTTGGCTCACGGTGAAGCAACGCAGGATATGAGCGATGATGAATTTCTTGGCAATCTGATTTTGCTGATCGTTGGTGGTAATGACACAACCAGAAATTCAATCTCCGGGGGTGTACTGGCGCTCAATGAGTATCCTGATGAATACCAGAAACTTCGCGATAATCACAAACTGATTCCTGGGATGGTGTCTGAAATTATCCGTTGGCAGACACCGTTATCTCATATGCGCCGAACAGCGACCAGGGATACTGTATTAGGCGGTAAGGAGATCAAGAAAGGTGATAAATTGGTCATGTGGTATATCTCCGGGAACCAGGATTCAGAAGTGATCGACCAGGCTGACAAGTTTATTATCGACAGAGCGACCCCACGTCATCACCTGTCATTTGGGTTTGGCATTCACCGCTGCATGGGCAATCGACTGGCGGAAATGCAATTGCGTATTTTATGGGAAGAAATCATGGCACGCTTCGACACTGTTGAAGTGGTGGGTGAGCCTGTCAGGATCATGTCGAATTTTATTAAGGGTTATTCCGAGTTACCGGTTAAGTTGACTCCCGCCTGTCCTGAGTGACCGACCGGGGTCGTGCACGACGGAGCCGAAGGAACTGGAAGGGAACCCGAAGGGGTCTCTAACGAGATCTTTCGACTGCGCTCAAGATGACTTCTCAGTCAGTTCTCAAGGTGGTCTTTCGGCTACGCTCAAGAGGACTGACTTCGAAGAAGTCAGTCGAAGTTCGGCACCAGATTAATGGCGCTGGTATCTGGTGCTTCTGGTACTGGTTCCTGATCACGTTCTTCCGGTTCCAGCATATCTGAACCTGCCATGGCCAGCGTCATCCCCATTGTATTTGGATTTAGCGACTCCCTCTCATCTGGCAGTGTTTCCAGTACGGCGCCGGGTTCGTCAAGACCAAAATCCGGCACTTCGATTACAGGCACTTCTTCATCAGATGCTTCGACCAGTGGCGAACCGTCATTCTCCCGGATCGAGTATTCACTTAGATCCAGATTAGCCCGTTCTTGTTCGGTTGCCTCAATCAGCGGCGTTCCGTCATTTTCAGCGACAGAGATGCCGCTGATATCAACATCCGGTGCAGGAGGCGGGGTAGAAGGCTCGATAATATACCCCTCGTTAGGCGCGAGGGAGATGCCGGAAGTATCGACCGTAGCTGTCTTTTCTGCGGTTTGTGGTGCCAGCTCTTTTTCAGCAGGCTGCGGCGCTTTTTGAGCAGACGGCGCGTCAGTTTTTATTATCCTGACTTTTACATCCGCCCCGATTTTCTTCAGAGCGCCACCATATTTTGCGGCTTCCTGTTTGTCGGCGGTTCGTTTGATAACGATCTGCTTGCCGGAAAACAGCGCCTTCATTTTATCGACATCAGCTCTCAGGAGTTTCGCCATGTGGGCTTTCACCGAAATCGGCTGGAAACCCTCAATAATTTCTCCTTTAAATACAATAGCGTAGATAACTGAGCTCATAGGCATTTATGGTAAAGGATGTTCTACTTTAATTATAGGGACTCTTAACCGAAAGGACAGCTTTGTTCCCACTGCCTGCTGCAAGAATGTACCTGGCCTCCAGCTTCATCTGGGGGTTTCTATTTTACATGATGGCGACGGTAAGCATGATTTACCAGGTCGAGATGGCAGGCCTCAACGCACTTGAACTGGTGCTAGTTGGCACAGCTTTGGAATTGAGTGCTTTTCTATTTGAAATTCCAACCGGAGTCGTTGCCGATACCTACTCGAGAAGAGTTTCAGTCATCACCGGTTTTTTTATCACCGGATTTGCTTTTATTATTAGTGGCAGCTTTCCTGTCTTCGAAATTATTGCGCTGGGTTCATTCATCTGGGGTATCGGCTGGACGTTTATCAGTGGCGCACACGAGGCCTGGCTAGCAGATGAAGTGGGTGAGTCAGAAGCCGCTCGTCTGTACCTCAGGGGGCAGAAATTCTCCAGTTATGGGTCCTTTGTAGGTATTACACTTGCTGTACTCATCGGCAGTATCCAGATTAACTATCCCTTCATTCTCGCGGGCGTGTTGTTTTGCCTGTGGGGTGTGTTCGCCTGGTTTGCCATGGAAGAAATTAATTTCAAGCCAGTTGACGTTGAAAACAGGAGCAGTTTCCAGAAGATGCGTACAACGTTGCAGGCCGGAGTAAAGACCATCCGCGGTTCCTCGACTCTGATACTGCTGATGGTCGTTGGGGTCGTGTTTGGTACTTTTAGTGAAGGTTATGACAGACTATCAACTGCACATCTGTTGCGGAGTTTCGAATTTCCAGAGCCCTGGGGATTAGCACCGGTTGTGTTGTTTGGTATATTTGTGGCGGTTGGTAATCTGCTATCAATCTGGCTGGTCAATATTACACAGCGACATGTAGATACGGATGAGGCGAAACAAATTGCTAACATGCTGTCATTGCTTACGGCACTTATTCTTACCGGCGTGTTCTTTTTTGCATTGTCAGGTTATATCTGGCTGGCCATTGCCATGTACGTGCTCCTGGTGCCGTTGCGCAGGGTAATCGACCCGTTGACTATCGCCTGGCTCAATCAGCACATCGAATCCGAGGTGAGGGCAACCGTCATTTCCATGCACAGCCAGTCCGATGCGCTCGGACAAATAGGCGGTGGACCAGCCATCGGGCTAGTCGGGCGCGAGTTTGGCTTGCGAATTGCCATTGCAACTACAGCTTTACTGCTGGTACCAGCGGTGTGGCTATATCAGAGATCTTATGGTGACAAAACGTAAGACTGGTCCGGCGGCGCGCCTTCGAGAACCTGTTTGTAGGTGCTCAGCAGAGCATCCTGGCCTTCGAACTCGTTGATATTAACCCAGTCGTCGACCACTTCCAGGAATTCAACCCAGGCTGATGCCAATTCCGATTGAAATTTTGCAACCCCCCAGTCCTGGTGCCTTTTCTGAATTTGGCTGGGTGCAAAGAACATTGTGGGTTTGGCTCCGGGAAGTGTTGCAGGATCTTGTCCGTCTCTCGAGTCCCAGTGAGTAATACCGACGCCACAGCTGTATTTCATATTGTCAGTAAGGTGATGGTGAAGTTCCTGCAAGACGACTCGATCGCCCGCCATATCAACAAAAACAGTCGGGACTTCGTTATCAATAGAAGTTACATCATCGTAGGTAAAGACATCGTCATAGATCCCCAGTCCCGACACAAAATCCTTATTCCCAGAAGATGTCAGCCCAACAACACGGATATCCCGGTTTTTGTGTAAGATGTAAGCCAGCCCAAATGAGGTTTTACTCGACGCGCTTGAGAGAATAATTGTCTTCGCACCGAAGAAATCATTGTCGGCAAAGAAGTCGTCCAATACGAACGATGTAGTAAAAAGAGGCCGATAGATCATGTGGTGATTATCGAATTCGGGTTCAAACCCATTGCCTGTAGTCATCTTTGCGTATTGATTATAAACCGGCGGCAGTTCCTGCCTGTGTGCCATACCGTCAACGAAACCTCGCTCATTTACATTCACGGGTTCGATAACAAGATAGCTGGACATTGGGTAATAACCGTAGTAACGATCGCCCCTGTTCATACCCATTACGCTGCTCTGCAACACCGTCCCAATTCCCCATACAGGTATCTGCCCCCAGTTATCACGCGCTGGAAAAAACTTCCAATAACCGATCGAATCCCCGGCAACGCCATAAGTAATGTTGTTGGCAGTCAATGCAAACCGGTCTACGCTGAGAACCGCCTGATTGTCAGCTAGTGCCAGCGATCCAACCGCCGGAATATCGACAAATTGCGTAATGGAAAGATCAGTCCGGTCAACTTCAAAATTATGGCTTGTCATGGTAGTACTCTACGCTCGAACAAAGATTACAGTATAGTTGATGACTTTGAAGAATGTATCAAGCTCACTTTGTGGAGTTTGCAATAAATACGTTCTTCAAGTTGATGAATAAATAAGCCTAACAGGACGTCAATATGGCAGCTACATTCCCTGGCGTAATTGCATTCGCCTTCTTGGTCTCGATGATACTCGCCGGAGTTATCCTCAGGGCGCGGATTCCCTTCTTACAGAATAACCTTGTTCCAGCGAGTCTAATCGGTGGTGTGCTCGGCTTTATGCTGGTCTCCAGCGGACTGAGCCTTGGCTTCGACAATGTCGACTTTACCCCGTTTGCATTCCATTTCTTCACCCTCAGTTTCATGTCTCTGGTACTAACAGGGTCGGAAAGCACCGGCAAGAGTGGTGGTTCTGTCGTGCCGGGTGGCATGTGGATGTCCGTCATCTGGATCATGAGCCTGGTGTTACAAGCATTGGTGGGGCTTGCTGTCATACTCGTATTCAATCAGGTTAGTGGCGGCGACCTGTCCTATTTTCTTGGCGTGATTGCCACCCACGGTTTTACCCAGGGTCCGGGGCAGGCACTGGCGCTTGGTAGTATATGGGAAAATGAGTTGGGCATTACCCATGCCATCAACTTCGGGTTGATTTACGCGTCAGTGGGTTTTCTCATGGCGTTTGTGGTGGGTGTACCGGTTGCGCGGCGTGCCATCCGTGCCGGTCTGAATTTTAATCAATCCGCCAGGATCGATGATGAATTCCTCAGAGGTATTCTAACTTCGGAGGTTTCTGCAGGCAGGCAGGTAACTCATTCCGCCAATGTGGACTCGTTAGTGTTTCATATCGCAATACTTGGGGTCGCCTATGTGTTCACTGACCAATACTTAAAGTTCGTTTATCCCTTTGCCAGCACCGTTTCCATAGGTGGTGTTAACCTTGGCATTATCTTTAGTCACAATCTGTTTTTTATTCATGGGTTGATCAACTGCGTCATCCTGCGGGCGCTAATGAATAAATTTGGCTATGGTCACTTTATTGATAATGAGACTCAGCGCCGAATTACCGGCTCATCCGTGGACCTGATGGTGGTTGCAACTATTATGAGTGTTGAGTTCGCTTTCCTGAGCGAATTCATTGTGCCGATAGGTCTCGTTTCCCTGGCTGTGACTCTGGTAACGGCGGCCCTGTGTTTCGGTTTCGGACGAAAACTGCGCTCTTATGGTGTAGAGAGGGCAGTGACAGTGTTCGGATGTTGTTGTGGTTCAACCGGCAGTGGCTTGCTGTTGTTGCGAATTCTGGATCCGGACTTGAGCACGCCGGTTGCCAAAGAGCTCGCATTCTTTAATATCGCGATCCTGTTTCTTGGATTTCATGTGCTGACGGTTATGGCGCCAGTATTACCGGGATTCAGCCTGATAACTATTTGCGTGGTTTACATTGGAACTTTCGTGGTCGGCGCGATAACAGTCACGTTTATGAGGAGATTCTTCCCCACTCTTGTTGCAACTGGTCAATGAGTTGTTGCTCATCACCGTTGTTTTCAAACACAACATCTGATTTGCTGATACGTTCATCATTATTAAGTTGGGCGTCCAATCGGCGTTCAACCCCTTCACGATCTCTATGGTCTCGATACATGGCTCTTTCTATTGCGATTTCACGATCGACAATGACGACCCATGTTTCATCTCCGATATCTTCCCAGCCAGCTTCAAACAGGACCGCGGCTTCCAGCACAGCGATGCCATCCGGGTAAACCGCGTCCAGCCCGGCGATTTCCAGTTCAGCCAGGCGCCTGATCTGCGGCCACACAATATCGGTCAGTTTCTTTAACTGGTCCGGTTGACCGAAAACCATGTTGCCCAGAAGCTTGCGGTCAATGTGGTTATCTTCAGCAACTATTTTTTCGCCGAAGGCCTCGATAACTTCACGGAAGGCTTGCGTACCCGGATCGTAGACCTGGTGCCCAAGCTTGTCCGCGTAAACTACATTAGCGCCTTTTTCAGCAAGAAAGGTAGCTGCCGTGGATTTTCCGGAGGCGAGTCCTCCCGTGAGGCAAATGACTTTCAAATGCATATCCTTTTGGTTGTGTTATAACATTGTTACTGGAGATGAAGTTGAACTCAATAACAATAATAACAGCATTGCCTGCCCTTAAGGACCATCGCAATCTGCGTTTTTTCACTCTCGGGTTGTTATACGTTGCCCAGGGCTTACCCATCGGGTTATTTCAGGTAGCGATCCCCGCGTGGATGGCATCACAAGGTTTGTCTGCCGCGCAGGTTGGCAGCTTTATCGCCATCGCGTTCTTGCCCTGGAGTTTCAAGTTACTTGCAGGTCCTGTTATGGACCGCTTTTCCTTCCCACCCATGGGAAGGCGCAGACCCTGGGTACTGGGTGCTCAGATAGGTATTGTTCTGGCCTTGCTGCTGATTGCAGTTATCAACCCCGATCCTGAATCCAGCTATATGCTGCTGGCGGGTCTTGGGTTTTGTGCCAATTCATTTGGCGCGATTCAAGATGTTGCAGTCGATGGCATGGCTATTGACATTCTGGAGGAAGATGAAAGAGCTCGTGCCAATGCATTTATGTTTGGTGGACAGGTAATCGGCGTTTCAGGTTCAAGTGCACTAGGTAGTGTCGCCCTGGATCAGTTTGGCTTAGGTACTGCGGCGTTGATCCTGGCTGTAATCGTAGCACTTATCATGTTGGTTCCCCTGACCTTGCGTGAACGAGAAGGTGAACGACTGGTACCCTGGAGCAAGGGAACTGCCTCTATCGAGGCTCTCGAATCAGTCGTGGATAGTTGGCGGGCCATTTTTTCGACATTGATCAGGGCGTTAATACTACCGATGAGCCTGTTGTTGATTTTGCTTGAAGGATTGAATCGAGTGGCTGGCGGGATGCTCATCGCGGTGGCTCCGGTGCTGACCGTACAGGACCTGGGTTGGCTGCAAACTGAATATTCACAGTGGGTCGCGGTTGCGGGCATTGTAGCAGCGGTATTTGGCGTTCTCCTGGGACCGGTGGTAGATAAGTTTGGTGCAAAGATCGCACTGTCAATTGCGATCGCGGTTCGCGCTGCGATGTTTGTTGCTGTCGCGACTTTGCAATCCTGGTGGCAAGATCCCATGTTTTTTAAAGCGGTTATCCTACTGAGTAATTTGTCCTCCCAGATTGTCACAATTGCTATCATTGCATTATTTATGCAGCTCAGTTTCCAGAAGGTGGCTGCTACCCAATTTGCAGTTTACATGGCACTGGCAAACCTGACTCTTGCAATGGGTTCAGCGTTGATTGCGCCCATGGATGGCGTATTGGACTATAGCCAGATGTTTTACGTGATGGCGGCATTGAATGTATTGTTCCTTATGCTGTGGCCGTTAGTTAACCTGGATCGCCATCGAGCCGATATGCAGGCACTTACTTCGACACTTGAATTTAAAGCACAGGTAACAAAATGAGTCAGAGAGATGCTGCAATTGTTGGCATTCACGAATATCCATCTCGCGATGTGGGAAGTGAAGTCAGTCCACTTCAAATAAAAGCTGCCAGTGCTGCCAGAGCATTGGAAGATGCTGGCCTGAACTGGTCGGATGTTGATGCGATCTACGATGCGGGCGATGGTGGGGGAATGAGTGGCCTGACCATTGCCGAGTACTTTGGTCTGAAACCCAGCGTCATTAATACAACCACTGTCGGTGGCAGTTCCTATGAATATCACGCGGCGCACGCAAAACGGGACATCGCTGCCGGTAAGGCGAATGTGGCGTTGCTGACATACGGTTCCACTGCACATAGCAATGCGAGAGCAATTGGCGTCGGTGGCCGTGGTGGAGCAGGCAGTCATCCTGCCGATAATATGGACACGTTCGCTGGCATGACGCTTATTGCCAACTATGCAATGGTGGCGCATCGGCATATGCACGAGTATGGCACCACGAGTGAACAGTTAGCAGAAATCTCAATTGCAACAAGATGTCATGCCATGCGCAACCCTGAAGCAGTAAGAGCGATGGAGGACCTGGAGTTTCTGGATATTCGCGAAACGAGCATCAATGATGTGGTTAATTCCCGAATGATAGCTGATCCGCTGCACCTCCTTGAATGTTGCATGATTTCTGACGGTGGTGGCGCTGTCGTCATTGCCTCGAGCGACGTTGCCAGAAATTGCAAAACGTCACCGGTTTGGATTCTTGGTTCGGGTGAGGCAACCAAATACCCTGAGATTGGCGGCGACATTACATCCAGTGCTGGTGTTCAATCAGGGGCGCTCGCATTTGCTGAAGCCGGTATTTCTCCAGCGGAAATTGATATTGCCATGATTTATGATTCTTTCAGCATCACCGTCATGGTGATACTTGAAGACCTTGGTTTTTGCAAGAAAGGAGAGGGCGG
>JAPUGI010000312.1 GCA_027292925.1 Gammaproteobacteria bacterium | reverse complement strand
CAGGGTTTTTTGGTGATTGGTTGTCTTAAAGATTAACCGAATCCACCAATCTCTCAATCAATGCCGAACCTACCCAGGATGCGGGTGGAATAGTGAGGTAGAAAACCAGCCGAAAAACCACTGGTGAATCAAATGGCCACTCGGGTACCTGCTTCACCTCCCTTCTGTAGTAAAGCAGGGGTTGCAGCTCCGACAGTATTTCTTCGTTTTCAGCAAGGTTGCTTTTTGTTGCACTCAGGTGATTGATTCGATCCTGTATTGACGCCAATTCCTGAGATTTACATTTCCTGATACGTTTTCTGATCGGTAGCAGTGGCGTAAGAAAAATAAATACCATTGGAAGAAGTGTTGCGAAAAAACCTGGCAACACACTCAGGTAGTTTGTCTCATCCTCCACCAGTAAAAGCGGAAAACTTGCCAGAGCTCCCACCAGCACCAGGGTTGAATAAACTGCGACACGTGAAAATGGACGAAGGCTTGAGCTGTTTAACAGGTCAATGCGGATATTGTCCCTCGCTAATCTTGCGAATATGCGAACATTCGAAATTAGAAAGGAGATGATGGCCGTGAACAAACACCAGATCAGGATGTTAGTCGCAAACGCGATGTAGTTAGACAAAGCCAGCGTTTGAAGTGTTTCTATCAGCCCTCCCCGGGCCGTCAGAAGAAAATAACTATGTGCACAGCCAGCGAGAAAACCAACCGCCAGGACTTGCGTTTGGGTCTTTTGCGTCACTCGTACCAGTGAATCTCTTATTTCCTCTATTTCTGACAGATCAAGATTGAGGTTTGGGCGTAAGCTTTCGAATGCCGCGACAGTTTGCTCGTTAATGTAGTGTGAAGCGGGAATAATGTAGGCGATGATAAAACAGAAAAACAATGGGCTGGCTTCTTCCCGGAGGTTACTCATTGATCCTAAAGAGTAAAAAATCAAAAACATGAAGGTAAACAAGAATAAGAGCGTGCACCAACGGCCATAGGGAAAATTGAACACCAGGCGATGCGGCCATAAGACATGTCTTGACATAGTCACCCTTTTTAAATTGCAGCAAACGCCCGAATGCGTTCGTCATCATGACTGGTTTGATAGAGTCGTCTTCCAACAAGCATACAGACAAAAAACAACCCAAGCGCCATGCCGGTCCAGAATCCGTAGACTCCCCAGGGTTCACTTATGTATCCAAACCCAAGTACCGCACCAATAGGCAGGGCAAATATCCAGTAGCCGATCAAGGAATAAACCATGGGCACTCTTGTATCCTTATATCCCCTCAATGAACCAATCATGGTTGCCTGTGTGCAGTCCACAATCTGATAGATCGCTACAATAATAAGAAGGCTTGAAGCTACTTCAAGAACAATCAGGTCATTGGAATAGATTGCCGTGATCAGATGCCGACCGCTGATCAACAAGATGCTTGTAAACAGAGCGTAGACCAGGGAAATTTGGAAAGCCGTTTTGGACACCTGTCGGGCGTACGCGAAGTCCCCGGCACCAACAAAATAGCCAACCCGTATACTTGCTGCCGATCCGAGAGACATGGGTATCACGAACGTTGCCCAGTTTATATTTCCGGCGATACTATGGGCCGCAAGTGCAGTTACGCCAATCGAGCCGATAAAAAATGCAACGACGGAAAATACAGCCATTCCAATAAATGATGTGAGGCCAATAGGCAACCCTACTTTGATAATGCTGAGCAGGTTATCGAAATGCAGCCATTCAAACCTGCTGAGCAGGCCAGTTTCGCGAAACCAGGGCCTGGATATCAGAAAGAGCATGAGCACCAGTTCGCACCACATGGTGATGGCGGTCGCCCAGCCACAACCTTCGCCCCCCATCTCCGGAAACCCTAACTTGCCGTATATCAGTATGTAGTTCAGGGTTCCGTTTATAAGGAGCGAGGAACCTGCGATCAGCATAGGCTCGACCGTATGGCCAAGTCCCTCACAAACATAGCGCAAGGTGACATAAGCCATCACACCCGGTATTCCCCAGGCAGCTGCTTTTAAATAGCGGTCTGCGATGTCCGATGCAGTAGGGTCTATCTCAAAAAAGTCGAATACCGGACCGGCATGGGTAATGATGGCGATGATGATTGCCGAGGAAAATAGAGCCAGCCAGATTCCCTGGCGAACAAGCCCACCTAATTGGTGAACCTTACCCTCACCGCGAAAATGAGCCACCATGGGGGTTAACGCCATAGTAAGACCGGCCAGCAACATAAAGACCGGCCACAAAATATTGCCACCCAGGGCGACGCCTGCAAGATCAACCGAGGCGTAGTGACCTGCCATTGCGGTATCGAGAAAACCCATGGCCATAATAAAAAACTGGGTTCCAACCATGGGCAGACCCAGCCTGGTCAGTTCCCTGATTTCATTCCATATCATGGCTTGTTTAATACCTGCATTTGCCAGATCCTTCAGTTGAGTAGATTATCTAGAATATTCTGCGCCAGGGGAACTCTGTTCAACTACTGCATGAAGAGCCAGAGATATCAGCAGTTGATCGGAGGTTCGCTGGATTAAGAAAGCAAACCTTTGAGGAGATACATATTTATGCTCTTGGAAATTGATCGAATTCAATTGGCAGTTCCCAATGTGGCTTTAGTTGTTGAACGGTGGCAATCCATTCTTGGTGCGGAGATATCAGCGACTGATAAGGTTGTTTGCCTTGGCGCCTCAAGAACCAGCCTCAGGCTAGGTACTGGCCTTATTGAAGTGTTGGAGCCCGATGGCTCTGGTGTGGTGGCTGATGCGGTTGCAAAACGCGGTGCTCATATGTTCGCGGCCGGTGCTTCATGTGTCGATGTGGAGCAGGTGCAGAAAAGTATCGCTGCTGCCAACATGGTCAGAGAAGGCGGTCAACTCTTCATTGATGGAGAAGATATCGGCATCCAGGGACTAAGGGTTGTTGTCAGTGAACATGAAGATCGAGCCCGGGTTGGTGAAATTGACTTCCTGTATGAAGCAACTCTGCTGGCGCAGAATTCAGAAGCGGAAACTGCTCGATTTGCTAAAGTCTTCTCCCTGGATGCGCAGGAATTTGTGGCTATCAATTCTCCCGGATTTGGCTATTCCGGCACCTTGACTCTCTTTAGAAAGGATTTATTGCACCGCTTTGAAGTCATAACGCCGCTAGATCCCGACAAAACCATGGGACGGTTCTTCAGCAAGATAGGGCCTTGTCTATATATGGCTTATGCTGAAACTTCAGATATTCTTGAAATCGAAAAACGTGTAAACGAAAGGAAAGAAGGGATAACAGTCAATCGCCCGGATGATCGCAGTGATGACTTGCCTGCCGATGGCCTTTGGCTGCATCCTGTGACTCTAGGAGGCATGATGCTGGGGTTGTCGCGGCCGTCTATGGCGTGGAGCTGGTCGGGTCATCCGGAACGTGTGGAGGAAATCTCGTGACAATTAATATCGAGACCAGAGGGCGTGTTCAGACATTGACGTTATGTCGACCGCAAGCCCTTAATGCCTTTAATGATGAAATGTACAAAGCAATCGGAGATGCACTTTCCGCTGCCGCGCTTGATGATGAGATTTCTGTTGTGATTATTACTGGTTCAGGACGTGCTTTTTCTTCAGGCCAGGATCTGGGTGAAATGGGTGATCCCAAGCGCAGGGAGAAAGGGTTCGTCGGCCAGTTTGGATACTTTATTAAAACTGTTGCAACATTTCCTAAACCATTATTGGCTGCAGTTAATGGAATCGGCGTTGGCATTGGTCTCACGTTGTTGCCCCATTGTGATCTCGTCTATATGTCGAGCGACGCGCGTCTTCGGGCGCCGTTTGCTGCCCTTGGGGTGACGGTTGAGGCAGGCAACTCCTATTTGCTGCCTAAGGTCCTTGGCTGGGCAAATGCGGCGGACATTCTTTTCACTGGCAAATGGATAGATGCTGCGACAGCAAAAGAGATCGGTCTGGTTTTTAAGGTGTGTAAACCCGATCAATTGCTTGACGATGTGATGGCCAAAGCCTCTGAGATTGCTGCCCTGCCGATTGTCTCGCTGGTAACAACGAAGAAGCTGATGCTACAACATCGGGAAAAAGGTTTTGTCCTGGCGCGATCCCTGGAAGAAAAGGCATTTGCCAAGTTGATCGGTGCACCAGCGAACAGGGAAGCCATCACTGCGTTTACTGAAAAACGAGAACCGGATTTCAGTAACCTGTCCGGGAATAGTTAGAATCTCCCAAATGTAAATCCTTCGTAGTCGTTTGCTGCGGCCTCGTCGCACTTCTCACGATAGGCGGGAGCACCACCCGCATACAGCAGGACCTTACGTTTTTGTTTGTGAGGCAGATTCGTGTTTATACCCATAAACCATGAGTCGACTTTGGCAAATAGCAGACGTTCTATAATCTCATGAACATGCTCGGTCCATGCGTCTTCTGCTTCTTGGGTTGCTTCGACTCGATCATAGTTGTTGTCACTCATATATCGAATCAGGTCGGTCACCCATTCCACGTTCTGCTCAATACACCTTGGAATGTTGCAGAAGGACGCTGCATTGTGTGGACCCACGAGCGTCAACAGGTTTGGAAAGCCTGCACTTTGCAGACCCAGATAAGTTCGCGGCCCGTCTATCCATTTATCCTTGAGTGCTTGTCCTGCTTTACCACGAATGTCAATTTTGTCAAAGGCGCCTGTGATGGCATCAAAACCGGTCGCATAAATAATAATGTCCAGCTCATGTTCCACATCAATTGTCTTAATACCTTTGGGTGTTATCCGTTCAATGGGTGTCTCACGGATATCCACTAAAAGAACATTGTCCTGGTTGTACACTTCATAGTAATCGGTCTCCATGGGGACGCGGCGAGTGCCGAAGCCGTGGTCTTTGGGAATCAGTTTTTCTGCGACTTCTGGATCTTTGACCCGTTCACGGATTTTCCTGTGGATAAACTCACTCAATGTATCGTTTGCTTCCTGGTCCACAAGAACGTCACGGAAATTACCCATCCAGATGCCAAATCCGGGCTCAGCATAGAGTTTTTCATAAAATGCCTCTCGTTCCTGGGCTGAGACCTCGAGGGCACAACGCGAATCTGAATTATGTATAAAATTACCGTAGGATTCCCTGCACTTTTGGAAAATTTCCGGGTAGCTGTCCTTGATCTTCTTTTGAGACTCGCTATCTATCGGGGCGTTGTGCAGCGGAGCGCAATAGTTGGGCCTTCGTTGAAAGACCGTGAGATGGCCTGCTGTTTTTGCAACCTCCGGGATGAGTTGTACGGCGGTCGCACCGGTGCCAATCACTCCCACGCGTTTACCAGTGAAATCCACCGGCTCATGAGGCCACTCAGCGGTATGATGGGCTTCACCCTGGAAATCATGGAGCCCTTCAATATTAGGCATCGTTGGCACCGAAAT
>JAPUGI010000311.1 GCA_027292925.1 Gammaproteobacteria bacterium | reverse complement strand
AGCATCAGGCTCAGGCAGATGGACATAAGCAAGCTCACCGAATTTGATTGGATCACCGGTAAGGTCAATGTCAATTCAGAGTTCACCTTCCAGGGGACCATGATGAGCGATCCCATGGAAACGCTGGACGGGACGAATCAGTTTACGATTGAGGACGGTACGCTGGACATCACACCGGTCAAGCAATTAGCCGCAGCGATTGATTTGCTACGCGGTAAACAATCCAGCATCAGCCAATGGCCAGATAAGATGCCATTCGAGCAACTCAAAGGCCATCACAACATCCACCATGGTACCCGGGAAAATCAGAGTCTTGGTTTCACGCTCGAAAATATTCAGGCTAACGGAAAAGGGGGCTTTGACTACTTCGCCAATCATCTAGAGTACGACATCGCAATCAAATTGAGTGAAACTGAAAATAGCGAATACAGTGTTAGCCCGGCACTCGCCAATATCAGCTGGCCGTTGCATTGCGAAGGCGCGATGGATGCCTCTCCGACTGATCTCTGCTCTCCGGACAGCAAGTCTGTCGAAACCCTGGTGAAAGACATCGCAAAACAGGAGTTGAAGCGAAAAGGACAAAAGATTATCGACGAGAAAGTCTCTGAGAAACTGAAAAACCTTTTAAAAGGAATATTTAGGCGGTGATCGATTCTTTTTCCGAACGTCTTCTTCACTGGTTCGACCAGCACGGTCGTCAACATCTTCCCTGGCAACAAAACATCTCGCCCTATCACATTTGGGTCTCTGAAATCATGTTGCAGCAAACCCAGGTCACGACGGTCATTCCGTATTTTGTCAAATTTCTCAAAGCTTTCCCCTCTGTTGATAAGTTGGCGGCAGCTCCGATGGACGTCGTTCTACATCACTGGACAGGCTTGGGATACTACGCTCGCGCCAGGAACCTGCACAAAACCGCCGGATTGATCGCAAACGAACACAACGGCGAGTTTCCACTGACAATCAAGGAACTAGAAGCTTTGCCTGGCATTGGCCGTTCAACTGCTGGCGCGATCGTTGCGATCTGCACCAATCGCAAAGCCGCCATTCTGGATGGCAACGTAAAGCGGGTCCTGTCGCGCTGTTTCGCTATTGGGGGTTGGCCAGGTAGCACTGTGACTGTTAATGCATTGTGGGAAATGGCGGAATTACTCACACCAGAAGACCGGGTCGCGGATTACACCCAGGCCATTATGGATCTGGGTGCAACCCTGTGCACGCGATCATCCCCGGAATGTGGCAACTGTCCTTTTGAATGCGATTGTATCGCACGACAAACCCAACGCATCGACGATTTCCCAGCCAGGAAGCCGAAGAAAGCGTTGCCAGTTCGTTCCACTACGATGTTGATGATCGAAAATCCTCTGGGAGAATGGCTGCTACAGCAACGACCTTCCACCGGGCTCTGGGGCGGACTTTGGGCTTTTCCAGAAGGTGATGACGTGATCGATACCTTGCAGCAACTCAACGTGGGCAATAACTGTATTCAGTCACAAAACAGGCTGGACGGATTCCGACATACGTTTACCCATTTTCATTTGGATATCACGCCTGTTCACGTAAAATTGCGAGAGACACCCCCTGCCATCGGTGAGAAATCCATATGCTGGTATTCTCCAGGTGCGTCAGTTGAAATTGGATTGACCAAACCGGTGACCAGGCTTCTTAAAGAACTGGGGTAAATATGCCACGCACTGTTTTCTGCAAATTACTCAACGAGGAACTGCCAGGCCTGGAAGCTCCGCCTTTCCCCGGTCCGAAGGGTCAGGAGATTTATGAAAATTATTCAGAACAAGCCTGGCTGGGCTGGCAGGAGATGCAAACCATGCTCATCAACGAGAAACATCTCAACATGATGGACAAGGAAGCGCGCAAGTATCTCAATTCACAACGGGACAAGTATCTGGCCGGTGAAGAGGTTGACCGCGCCGAAGGCTATATCGCCCCGGAATAGTCACCAAGACCTGTCATCCTGCCCTGTCCTGAGCGACCGGAGGGAGCCGAAGGAAGCGCAGTCGAAGGATCTCTCTAAATCTTTCAAGTCACCCACGGCCTAACTCTTTTTTGCAACACCACTGTCTCGCGCCGCCTGTGCCACTGCCGCAGGAATTGTCTCCAACAACCTTGGATCCATCGGTTTCGGTAAAATATACTCGGGTCCAAAACTCAAAGATTCAATGCCGGGATAGGCAGCCAATACTTCCTTTGGTACCGGTTTCTTCGCCAGTTTGCTCAGCGTCGTGACCACCGCCATCTTCATCTGTTGGTTAATCTCAGTCGCTCGCACATCCAAAGCTCCTCGAAAAATAAACGGAAAACACAAAACATTGTTCACCTGGTTAGGAAAATCTGAACGTCCGGTAGCCATAATAATATCCTCCCTGACCTCTTGAGCAGCAGCCGGTAAGATCTCCGGGTCCGGATTAGCCATCGCAAAAAGCACCGGTTTCGGGGCCATGGTTGATAATACTTCTGGTGCAAGCAGGTTCGCGCCGGACACACCGATAAACACATCCGCATCCTGGCAAGCATCCGCCAACGTTCTTGCTTTTGTGTCCACGGCAAATTTCTGCTTATAGGTGCTCAAGTCGTCCCGCATTGAATGGATAACGCCTTTGGAATCCACCATCAGCAACTGTTCGTGCCCAAGCCCAAGGTCGAAGAGCAGGTTCATACACGCCATCGCAGCCGCGCCTGCACCGAGACAGACGATCCTGACCTTCCCAAGCTGCTTCCCCTGGATTTCCAGTGCGTTGAGTAAACCGGCGGCTGTCACAATAGCAGTGCCATGCTGATCGTCATGAAAAACAGGAATATCCAGTCTTTCCTTTAGCTGTTTTTCAATTTCGAAACAAGCAGGAGCGCCGATATCTTCAAGATTGATCCCTCCAAATGTATCGGCAATTTGCACCACGGTGTCAACAAACTCATCAACATCCTGCGTCTTCACCTCAATATCAAAACAATCAATATTTGCGAATCGCTTAAATAGTAGACTCTTGCCTTCCATCACCGGCTTACTGGCCAGCGCACCGAGATTACCCAACCCGAGGATTGCACTGCCATTGCTGATAATACCAACAAGATTTCCTTTTGATGTTAGCTCGTACGCCTGTTCGGGGTCGTCGGCGATTACCCTAACAGGTTCCCCGACGCCCGGGGTGTAAGCTAGCGACAGGTCCCTGGCGGTTTCTGCCGGTGTGGTAATGCGGGTTTCAACCTTACCCGGAAACGGCAGCCGGTGATATGCCAAAGCGTCCTTGCGCAGCTGTTCAGGGTTATCAGTCATGTTTCTCGCTCTTAAATCCAATAGTGATAGAGGTAGCAACCTGGTCCATGTTACAGACATTAACTGTCGCGAGGAAACACATGCCAATACAGCATTTAGGCTATTCCGGCCACTGATTCTGTCTTGACTGGAATGTGCTCGTTAGGTTTAATAGCGCCCTTTCCAGAGTCACCCAATTTCGCTCTGTCATCCTGGCCGGGGTCGCGCACGACCGCAGCCGAAGGATCCCTTAAAAGGCCAGATAGCTCAGTCGGTAGAGCAGAGGACTGAAAATCCTCGTGTCGGTGGTTCGATTCCACCTCTGGCCACCATTAACATACGCATTTTCTGCAGCTTTTAGAGATTTCAATAACCCTAAAGGTCAATTTTACTATGCAGAAAAGTCGCAATAATCCTATGGTCCACCATCAGGACCACATAACCTGCACACACGAAAAATTGACGACTGTTGCTAATTCTCTACCAATTTTGGACAGGAATTGGGTAACAGAAACGGTAAGACCATACTGGAGATACTGCAGTATTTTCGATTGGTTGTTGGATGATCAGACGTTTGTTCGATGAATCAATCCTGAATACTATGGTATCCGCGGTATGTGCTCAGAACTGGATAAAATGGTCGCTATACCGCTCAATAGCAGACGTTCTGCCTTGTTTGGGATTTTCTTCACTTTCGGGTATTTTCGGCCAGGACAAGTAATTTCAAACCGATCTGGGACGTCATTACAGCTTTAAAATCCCATGACGAATCACTGGCATTGGAAATTGATGAGATTTCCGGACACGTGCCGATGAGGGTGGTCCATTTTCAGCATGAAAAGGATGTCAAAATACCGATACTTGACCTTGACGCATGGGCAGACGAGTATGCTGAATCTGGAGGGCGGTATGGTAGACACAATTTCAGAACTAATTGCAATAGACCCTTACAACTGGAATTCGATTGCTACGGCAATACTCTGCGGCTCAATCGTCGGATTGGAAAGACAACTTCATGGTAAGCCGGTTGGTATTCGTACTTCAATATTACTTGTACTCAGTATTTATATATTTGTCACTTCTTACATCAGCATGACAGGCGACACTGCCAATTCTGCCCGCATCATTGGGCAAATAGTAACAGGGGTCGGCTTTTTGGGTGCTGGAGTAATGCTATCGAAAGACGGCATGGTTCTTGGTGTCACATCAGCGGCAACTATTTGGGCTTTGGCATCTATCGGAGTATGTTTAGCGATAGGCAATTTATTTGCGGCGATCAAACTATCGTTAGTCGTTGTGTTTGTCCTCGTTGGTGTAGATTATCTAGAAAACTATGTGACTAGCCTTACCAGGGGTGTTCATGGAAAATTCACGGATTGGCAACGAAAATCGGACAAAGTGGACTAACGGGGGAAGTTATTGGATCTTGTTCAGGGTAAGTGGTTACAGGATTTATTAGAGGCCTTACTCATCACTCTACTTCTCTGATATTTCAGGATTCGTACTGAAAATCCTCGTGTCGGTGGTTCGATTCCACCTCTGGCCACCATTTACCTTCGCAGATTCCGCAGCTTTTAGTGATTTCCAAGACCCTAAAGGTAATTTTTACTGGGCAGAAAAGTCGGAAAATTCCGATGGTCCACCACTAGGACCACGTAACCTGCATGAGCGGAAAATTGACGACCGTTACCAATTCTCTACCTGTTTTGGTTGGAAATTGGGTAAAAGAAACCATACTGGAGATACTGCAGTATTTCAGGTTCAAGATTGCTCGAGATTTGAAAATAATGAAACTGATCCGAAATACCACGGTATTGACGGTATGCCGGTATTTGAGGGTCAA
>JAPUGI010000310.1 GCA_027292925.1 Gammaproteobacteria bacterium | reverse complement strand
GGATCTGGACGCCATCTTGTGGTTGGCAAACTGGATTAAGCATTATCACGGGGCATTACTGCTGATTTCACATGACCGTGAATTTCTTGACGAATGTGTCGAAGATATCGCCTACCTGCACAACAAGACCATCGAACTATTCAGGGGAAACTATTCCCAATTTGAAACCGTAAAGGCTGCCCGACTTGCGGAACAACAAAGCAGTTATGTCAAGCAACAACGCGAAATCAAACACATGCAGGACTTTGTACGCCGTTTTCGCGCAAAGGCGACAAAAGCCAAGCAAGCCCAGAGTCGCATTAAGGCATTAGAGCGTATGGAGCTGATCGCGGCAGCACATGTCGATTCACCCTTTCACTTCACGATTCCGCCCGCGACGAAAACCTCTGACCCTCTGCTCACACTGGAAATGGCTGACCTTGGTTACGATGAACCTGTACTGAATCGGGTGCGCCTGAGTCTACATCCAGGTGATCGATTTGGTCTGTTAGGTCACAACGGTGCGGGTAAATCAACATTGGTCAAGAGCTTCAGTGGTGAGATTCCGTTGCTTGCAGGTATTAGAACTGAGGGCGTAAACCTGAATCCAGGCTACTTCTCGCAACACCAGATTGATGACCTGAACCTTGCTCAATCAGCTTTCGATCATATCCAGTCATTGGATAGAATCTGCCCGGAACAGAAGATTCGCCGTTTTCTCGGCAGTTTCAATTTCCACGGCGACAAGGTGAAGGAACGGGTAGAAACCTTTTCCGGAGGTGAAAAGGCACGCCTGGCCCTCGCCATAATTGCTTTTCGCAAACCTAACCTGCTGCTCATGGACGAACCTACCAACCATCTGGACATGGATATGCGCCAGGCTCTAACGGTGGCCTTGCAATCATTTGCTGGCGCCATCCTGCTGATTTCCCACGATCGCCATCTTCTGGCGAATACGATTAACCAGTTCCTGCTGGTGGACAACGGCAATGTTGAATTTTTCGATGGCGATCTCGACGATTATCGAAAGAGGGTACTGGAGCGGGGCATTATGCCGCGTAAAGTCGACAAAGAGGGGACCAGGAAACCAACATCCAGTGGCCAGGGTCCTAACCAAAACCATAAGAAGGCAAGGCAATTACGAACCAGGATCAGCACTTTGGAAAAACGCCTGGAGCGGCTGCATCGTAAATTGTCCGAAGTGGAAAATAGCCTTACTTCTCCTGATATCTACCATGGTGGCGAGAGTCCCGACCTGCAAAACCTGATAAGGGACCAGGTGGCATTGAAGGAACAGATCCATGACATTGAAAGTCAGTGGGTGGATCTGACTACGACTCTCGAGACAATATAGTTCGCTCGTGTTGGTGACTTGACCCGAGATTGTTCGGGTCACCGTGCCGGGTGTCCCCTTGCCGCACCGGCGTGAACCCGTCCATGGGGCCTGACTTTCGGCCGTCCTGGCCTCGAGTCTGCCGCAAGGGGACACCCGACACGGCGACCCTGGATATGACCTCACAAACTACAACAGATGTATTTATCCGTCGTAGGAATCTTGTGAAGAAGCACTTGCACCGGCTGAGGGACCTGATGGCTTTGCTGGGAAGCTACTTTTCACTGCTCTTGAATTTGGAATCTGCCTGGGAGATAGTCGGTGGACATACAGATATCCAATGGAAATCAAATGGATTCAGGATCGGTCGACAAAGACAAGCTGAGAAGTTATACGGGCACCGTCTGGGGTTACAAGCAAGGTGAAATGGTTTCCCTCCTTATCCAGATTGGCGACCGCCTGGGGCTATACACGGCTTTGGATGGAGCGGGACAAGTCACTGCAAAGGAATTGGCGGAGAAAACGCAGCTCAAGGAACGCTGGCTGCTGGAATGGTTGAAAGGGCAAGCGGCGGCAAGGCTGCTTGAATATCACGACGGTGATCGTTTTGAGCTGTCGGCCGAGGGTGCAATGGTCCTGGCAAATGAAGAGAGCAGTCTTGCTTTTGCGGCTGGCGCTTTCTCTGGCGGCATTCCACCAGATACGGTGGACAAACTGGTAGAAGCTTTTCGAACCGGAATTGGCCTCTCATACGAGGATCTCGGTCCAAATGCCGCTCACAGAACAGAACGTATGCTGGGTCCCTGGACTAAACAGGAGTTTGTTCCCAACATTATTCCCGCGCTGGACGGCGTCCAGGCAAAACTGGAAAAGGGTGCCGTGGCGGCTGATGTTGGTTGTGGTGGTGGTATTGCATTGATGGCCATGGCCAACGCATTCCCGAATTCGGAATTTCACGGATACGACCCAAGCAGCCATGCGATTGAGCGGTGCCGGGACAAGGTCGATGAACAGGGTCTTAACAATGTAAAATTACATGTTGCGGGTGGTGAAGCACTTCCCGAGAAGCCAACTTACGATTTTGTTATCACCTTCGACTGTATTCACGATATGACACGACCAGCTGAAGTCATAAGCACAATTCGGCGTAGCCTCAAAAACGAGGGTACCTGGCTAATCAAGGACATTCGCAGCCATCCGGATTTCAAGGAAAACCTGCGCAATCCTTTTCTGGCAATGTTCTACGGCTTTTCCGTGTCCGCCTGTATGTCCTCGGCACTGTCAGAACCAGGTGGTGCGGGGCTGGGTACGTTGGGCTTCAACCCGGCTGTGGCACGCAAGATGGTGACGGAAGGGGGGTTTACCCGTTTTCTTGAACACGACTTTGAGGACCCCAGTAACCTCTACTATGAGGCCAGGCCATAAGCGGGTGTTTATTTGCACTCAGGGCTATTTATTTGGGCTCAGGGCTGTTTATTTGGGTTCACGGCTGTTTGTTCACGCTCAACCCGCAGCCTGTTTATCGGGGTCATTTTTCTCCGCGACAACGGAACGACCGAGTGCTTGGAATACTGGAATATCCTCGTCGGCTGGCATCGGCATATATTGTTTTCTTGCCAGGGCAGCCTCGATATAGGGAGCAAGTTCCGCTTCCTTAGTGGCAACCCTGTCTGCCGCACGTTCCTTGAATTCAGGCATCACTTCCCTGGCGAAAATCTCCAGTGATTCACAGATATGTTCATGCTTGTTCATACCTGCCTGCTGAATAAATGTTACCTGGTCAACGCCGACTTCTTCAAACTTTCTAAGGTGAGCCTTCATATCATCGGGTGTACCGATGCCTCCACTTGCCGCTGATAACGCGCGCGTAAAATCAATCGGGTTTTCTTCCAGGCGTTTATTACGAAGCGCGCGAAATTCTTCAAAAAGATTGGTACGACCCGGCTTATGTTCACCAAACATGTAGAGGGAGCCGAGAGCGTAGCCGAAGAATTCAAATCCTTCCAGACCACGTTCGATAGCTGTCTGGCGATCCTCGTGCAATGAAAAGCTGGTGACCATACAAATATTCGCATTCACACTATGGCCAATAGGTACACACTCCTCACTTTTGATGATGTTGTAGTATTCATCAACCCAGTGCTTGGCCTCCAACGGATCAACAAAGGCGAAAGTCAAGGCGCCAATCCCAAGACGCGCAGCCAACTTGATCGTCTCCCTGTTGGAGCACGCGACCCAAACTGGCGGGTGAGGTTTCTGAACTGACTTAGGTACAATGTTGCGGCAAGGCATGCTGAAATATTTGCCGTCAAACCCCGGGTAAGGTTCCATCGCAAGCATGTTGCAAATCTGCTCGAGGGCTTCAAGATACTGCTCCCGCTTGCTTGCAACAGGAATGTCAAACCCGCCCAGCTCAAGAATTGCTGAAGATTCTCCCGTACCGAAATCTACACGGCCGTTGGAAACCAGATCCAGTGTGGCAATACACTCCGCCGTCCTGGCGGGGTGGTTGTAGTTGGTTATCACCTGCCTGATACCGTGGCCCAGCCGAATATTCTTGGTTCGCTGGGACGCGGCAGCCAGAAATATTTCAGGTGATGAAGAGTGAGAATATTCTTCAAGAAAGTGATGTTCGACTTCCCAGGCGTAATCAATACCTATCTTGTCTGCGAGTTCCACCTGGTCAAGTGCATCCTGGAATAACTTCTGTTCCATCCCTTCCGCCCAGGGCTTGGGAAGCTGATGTTCATAAAAAATACCAAATTTCATAGTTACTCCCGGGTTTCTCTTATCTGCAGTGAATAGGATTATGCGGCGGCGAGCGCCTCAAATTGCTCAAATATTGCCTCTCCGTTTTCAGTTGCCAGAATCGTTTTCTTTACCAGTTCAGTATTGATAGGTCTGTTTGTCTCGTGCATCTCCACCGCATGCCAATACACCATCCGACCCCAGACAGGGTCAAGAATCTCCGCGCCGTTGACCTCTTCACCACTGACTGTCTTGATAGTGAAACTCCTGAACTCTGAAATGGCAGATAAAAGCCAGGCCACGTGAACAGATTCATCCTGGCGAATTCGATTCACCAGGACCGTTGCATGGGCAGCTTCTTTTCTTCGATCCGTAAACACTTCTTCATTGCCAAGTACTTTTTCGTAAAAATCAAACGCGCGTTCTGCCCTGACCTCAATCATAAGCAGATTCATTAGAAACGAGATAAGCCCCTCGTATTCCGGAGGGATCCGTTCCATTTCCCGTTCTTTTTTCTCCCTTCCAATACTCGCTGGTGGTTCGGGGATGGGGTACTTGTCTTTTCCAAACACAAGATCTCGAACCGCAAACCACATGACATCGTGCCCACCAGTGTCAGTATCATCGCCTCCCTCATCCCAGCCATGAGCCCGCAGCAATCCCTTGTTCATATGGGCGAGGGAAGTTTCACTGATATCTTCAACTATGATTTTCTGGAAGTCCGGAGCAGTGACATCGGCTAAGGCCTTACCCCTTGCTTCAATCAAACCCGTAACCGTCAGGGAATTCCAAAACCCCTGCTCAATTCCATTCTTGAGCAGCCACACCTGCTGCGCGATGTTAGGGAAATTGGGTTCTGTCAGCAGATCACCAGTCGCTTCAACTATTTCAGCTCCGCGATCTTTCAGGTGTCGCTGCCAGTTGTTAATCGCCTGCCAACGATTCCTGGTTCTGGGAGAAACATAAGTACCATCCTCAGAAAATCCCCCATGCAGCTTTACACCGCATTCAATATGCGGTGTGGCGTATTCATGCTCCGCTTCAATCTCTTCTCTGGTATAGGTGAGTTTCATAAAGTACTCCCGATTGATGACTCACTAAGTCATCGTCATTTAGATAACACGGCTATCTGCCACCTAGGCCCCGATCGATAAATAGGGACAGGTCGTCAATCATTTTGTCCCTGTCCATCTTTTTCCGTGATGCATACACCATGGCATGGCGCAACATCCCGCACAATGCATGGCTTATCAGTTCAGTATCGTAATCTACAAGCATTTTGCTATCACTATCGCTGTGATCCATCGCCATTTCAACAAAGCGTCCTAACCGGTCATACAAGCGCCAGGCATTTTCATCGTTGGGTGCAATAAAAACCGGATCAAGGAATGCCGCCTGCAACACTCCGGGATTTTGAATGGAGAACTCAACCACTGTATTGCATATGACTCTCCACCTGTTGCGATGGCCGCTTACGCCATCAAGGTTGATCGTATACTCCCGTAACAAATCCGCCTGGGCTTGTTCTGCAAAGTCCAGGAAAGCTTCTTTCTTGTCAGCAAAGTGGATGTAAAAAGTACCGCTAGCGACACCAGATTCCCTGGCGATATCTTGTGGGCGCGTATTGTGATAACCCTGCTCGACAAAGAGCTTTCTGGCACCCTGCCTCAGTTTCTCAAGTGAGGAAGACGGGCTCCTGAGTGCTTGCTCCGACATTAAGATCCATGAAAATGACAATTTGTCATTCCATTAAACGTAAGTAAACCGGTCCTGTCAACGGAAATGACAAATTGTCAGTTAAACTGCGGTCGAATCAATGGGCTATAATCACATGTCCCGCCAGCAATGGAGTAGCGATGCCCAGACAGTTCCCGGACACCAGGATGCGCCGTATGCGTACCAATTCGTTTTCCCGCCGCCTGATGCAGGAAAATCAACTCCGTACCGATGATCTTATCTATCCGGTATTCGTAATCGAGGGCGACAAGCAAACGCAGCCAATCCCCAGCATGCCAGGTATCGAGCGCATGAGTATTGACCTGTTGGTTAAAGAAGCCGCTGAAATGGCGGAACTCGGTATTCCTTTAATGGCTTTGTTCCCAGTCGTACCCATGGCCAGCAAAACATCCCGGGGAGAGGAATCCTTTAACCCGGAAGGTTTAACACAACGTGCAGTTCGGGCGATCAAGGAAGCCGGTATTGACATTGGCGTGATGACCGACGTGGCGCTAGATCCTTACACCAGCCACGGCCAGGATGGCATACTGGACGAAAACGGCTATGTAGCCAATGACATCACCCTGGATACACTCGTTAAACAGGCGCTTAGCCAGGCCAGTGCAGGTGTAGATGTGATCGCGCCTTCGGATATGATGGACGGAAGAATAGGCCGTATCCGAGCCGCACTGGAAGCAGAAGGCTTCGTCAATACCAAAATACTCGCTTACTCGGCCAAGTATGCTTCCTCCTACTATGGCCCGTTCCGGGATGCAGTCGGTTCCGCCTCCAATCTGGGTTCCGGGGACAAACACACCTACCAGATGGACCCCGCCAACAGCGACGAGGCGTTACAAGAGGTCGCCCTCGATCTCGAAGAAGGTGCCGATATGGTCATGGTAAAACCGGGTATGCCGTATCTGGATATTGTTCGCAGAGTTAAAGACAGGTTTATGGTGCCCACTATGGTGTACCAGGTGAGTGGTGAATATGCCATGCATATGGCGGCCATCGAAAACGGATGGCTGGATGAGAAAGTTATTGTTGAATCCTTGCTTTCTATGAAACGTGCTGGTGCAGATGGCATCTTGACTTACTTTGCCAAACGAGTAGCCCTTTCTTTAAAAAAGGAGGCCTAAAAAGAGAAGCTTGAAAAAACTAAGCTTGAAAAACTAATTGTGAATTCTTTCTTCCCGGCTTAGGATACTAGTCTCACTTATCTGCATTCTTTATCTACAAATCCCGGAGACTTTACAAA
>JAPUGI010000031.1 GCA_027292925.1 Gammaproteobacteria bacterium | reverse complement strand
AATGTAAAACAATTCCTGCTGCAATATCTGCCCGATTAGCGGCCATGAAGTTTGAGGTGATGCAGACAGATGGTGCGGCCCGCCGTGGGGAGTTAACGCTCGCCCATGGAAAGGTGCAGACGCCGATATTCATGCCCTGCGGCACCTATGGATCGGTCAAGGGTATGTTACCCAGGTCCCTTGACGAGACTGGCGTACAGATCCTGTTGGGTAACACATTCCACCTGATGTTACGCCCGGGTGTGGAAGTGATCGAGCAGCATCAGGGTTTGCATAATTTCATGGGATGGTCTGGTCCCATCCTCACGGATTCCGGCGGCTTTCAGGTATTCAGCCTGGGTGATTTAAGGAAGATTACCGAGCAGGGGGTTGGCTTCCGCTCGCCCATCAACGGTGATGAGGTGTTCTTAAGTCCGGAAGTGTGCATGCAGATCCAGACAAGTCTGAATGCGGATATCGCCATGGTATTCGATGAATGTACGCCTTATCCGGGGGATGAAAAGACGGTATGCAAATCCATGGAGTTGTCCCTGCGCTGGGCGCAGCGCAGTAAAGCTGCGTTTACCGGCGCCAATGCACTGTTTGGTATTGTGCAGGGTGGTGTCTATCCAGCGTTGCGGCAGGCGTCTCTCGAGGGACTGATCGCTATCGACTTTGATGGCTATGCCATTGGCGGGTTGTCAGTGGGTGAGCCAAAAGACGAAATGATGGCGATCATCGACACGCTTATCCCGGCCTTACCAGACGATAAACCTCGATATCTCATGGGCGTCGGTACCCCGGGTGACCTGGTGGAATGTGTCAGGCGGGGTATCGATATGATGGATTGTGTATTGCCGACTCGAAATGCCAGGAATGGGTATCTATATACTTCCTCCGGCGTGATTAAGATTCGTAACGCCGTGCACAGAACAGATACCGGGGTGTTGGATCAGCGCTGTGATTGTTATACCTGCCGGAATTTTTCCAGGGCATATCTGCACCATCTGGACAAGTGCGGTGAGATGCTGGGGGCCGAACTGAACACCATTCACAACCTGCATTATTATCTGGCGTTGATGGCCGGTCTACGCAATGCCATTGAAAAATGCCGTCTCGATGACCATATCAGTGAGATGTACGAAAACTGGGGTTTGAAACCGGATGTTTAAGTTTGCTTATCACCGGCTGATTCGGCGAAAATAGCGCCCCTTTACAAGACCCCTCGCTTTCAAACTGAGAGACAACTGAGAGATTGCCCCTAAGTAAGGGCTTGAGTCATTATGATTGAATTTTTTATTCCGCTCGCCATGGCGGCCGAAAGCTCGGGTGGTGGGCCTCTTCCAGGTCTGGATATATTTATTATCGTCGCCTTCGCCGCGGTTTTTTACTTCATTGTCTGGCGTCCCCAGAGCAAACGAGCGAAAGAGCATCGTGAATTGGTGGCTGACCTTAATAAAGGCGATGAGATTGTTACCAACGGCGGGCTAATTGGCAAAATCGTGAAGGTGGAAGATCAGTACCTGATATTTGAGGTTGCTGACAATGTACGCTTAAAGCTGCAAAAAGGTGCGGTTGCGGCTGCGCTGCCAAAAGGCACGATCAAGTCTATCTAGGGGAGCTCTGATTAATCAGAGATTCCCTGGGACAACTTTCTAGCATTGATGATCTGGAATTACGACTTTGCTTAACCGATATCCACTGTGGAAGAATCTGCTTGTTGCAGGTGCCGTCTTGCTGGGCGCGATTTATGCCCTGCCGAACATCTATCCGCCAGACTTTGCCATTCAGATTTCCAATGAAAACACCGCGCTCGAGGTTTCTCTCGGGCACTTAACCGCTGCCACAGATGCGTTGGATGCTGCCGTCCTGCCGTATTTCGATGCGGTGCTGAAAGACGGCAGTGCGCTGATCCGGTTCCCTGATGACAACTCACAGCTTAAAGGCAGGTCTGTCGTGCAAAGAGCCCTGCATGATCAGGTGGATACTTTTATCGTCGCGTTGAATGCCGCACCTACCACGCCTCAGTGGCTGGTCAACATTGGGGCGCAGCCCATGAAGTACGGTCTTGACCTGCGCGGTGGAGTTCACTTCTTGATGGAAGTCGATACGGAGAAGACTATCAGTGACCGGATCGAGGCGTTGGAGCAGGATATAAAGCGCACCTTGAGGGATCCGTCAGACAGAATCCGGTATTCAGGTTTTGAATCGCCGGCACATGGTGTGTTGAAGGTGTCCTTTGGTGCAGAAGAACTGCGTGACAGGGCGCGCGAGAAAATCGAGTCGGAATACCGCCAGTTCCTGATTACAGAAGGACAGGATGCTCAATATTTTGTCACCCTGACCATGACCGAAGATGCCATTGAGGAAATTGTAGACTTTGCGGTTTCGCAGAATCTGCAGACCATTCGTAATCGGGTCAATGAGCTGGGTGTGGCGGAACCGCTGGTACAACGCCTGGGGCGTAGCCGGATCGTGGTGGATTTACCCGGTGTGCAGGATACGGCCGCGGCGAAAAAGATCCTCGGCAAGGTTGCGACACTGGAGTTTCGTCTGGAAGCGCAGCCGGATGCACTACGCTCTGCCACTATTTCCTATGAGTACGAAGGGCGCAAGGCCAGCGTCGAAAAAAAGATCATCCTGAGAGGGGACCGGGTCTTCGATGCCCAGGTGGGGTTCGATCCTGACTCTGGATTGCCGCAGGTCAATATCAGGCTGGACAGTGATGGCGGTGAATTGATGCACCGCTCAACGCGTCACAATATTGGCAGGCGAATGGCGGTTATCTTCATCGAGACCAAGACTCGTGACCGCTATGAAGTGGTAGACGGGGAAGAGGTACGCATAAGCGTTCCCTATGTTGAAAAACGTATCATTAGCCTTGCAACCATCAGGGCGGCTCTCGGCGTATCTTTTCGGATTACAGGATTACAGGCAGGCGAAGCAAGAGAGTTGGCATTGTTGTTAAGGGCGGGGGCACTGGCGGCCGACATGTTTATCGTCGAGGAGCGAACGGTCGGCGCGAGTCTTGGCAAGGATAACGTCGAAAAAGGCGCGGTCTCGATTGCGGTTGGTCTGGGGTTGGTATTGCTCTTTATGCTGGCTTACTACAAGTCATTCGGCTTGGCTGCGTGTCTCGCGCTATCGGCTAACCTGGTGTTACTGGTCGCGGTGATGTCGAGCCTGTCGGCGACCCTGACCCTGCCGGGCATTGCCGGTATCGTCCTGACAGTGGGTATGGCGGTCGATGCCAACGTGTTGATCTTTTCCAGAATCCGTGAAGAGCTGAAGAACAAGATGCCGCCGCAGGCAGCGATCAATGCCGGGTTTGAGCGTGCCTTCACTACCATCCTGGATGCAAACATAACGACCTTACTGGTGGCAGTCATTCTTTATAGTATTGGTACCGGTCCTGTTAAGGGGTTTGCAGTGACCCTGTCCATAGGGATCTTAACTTCCATGTTTACTGCCATCATGGGAACCAGGGCCATCGTCAATCTGATGTACGGCGGCCGCAATATAGACAGGTTGATCATCTGATGGCGCTGGACGATTTCAAGTTTAATTTTATGGGCTACCGAAAGTCAGCGGCAATAGTTTCCGTGACGCTGGTGCTTGCCTCCCTGCTAAGCCTGGCCATCAACCAGGTGAATTGGGGGCTCGACTTTACCGGCGGCACCCTGGTTGAAGTTTTCTATGAGCAATCGGTCAGTCCGGAACAAGTTCGAATTGACCTGGCTGAAGCCGGATATGAAGGCCACGTGGTCCAGTATTTTGGTTCGGACCAGGATGTGCTTGTCCGCGTGCCTCCACAGAAAAACCTGGGCGAGAGAGAGAACGCAAAGCTGGGGGACCGAATTCTTGAATCGCTGAGGGAAACGGCCAGAAGCGATGTTACCCTGCGTCGTTCTGAATTTGTCGGCCCGGCGGTAGGAGAGGAACTCACTAACCAGGGCGGGCTTGGTTTGCTGACTGCGCTTGCAGTGGTTATGGTCTATGTTGCTTTCCGTTTCCAGTTGAAATTCGCAGTTGGCGCCGTCGTTGCCTTGTTTCACGATGTGATGATTACCCTCGGGCTTTTCTCTGTCGTCAGGTGGAATTTTGATTTGACGGTGGTTGCAGCACTGCTGGCGGTGATCGGTTATTCGCTCAATGATACTATCGTGGTATCAGACCGGATCAGGGAGAACTTCAGGAAAATCCGCAGGTCCTCGCCCTTCGATATTATCAATACATCACTGAACCAGACCCTGGGCCGGACCCTGATCACATCCTTTACCACATTGATTGTCTTGTTTGCGCTATTGATATTGGGCGGGGAACTGATTCGCGGTTTTGCTATCGGACTGATTATAGGTGTCCTGGTCGGTACCTATTCCTCTATCTATATTGCAGCCAGCGTTCTGCTGTTGCTTAACATCTCACGAGAAGACCTGGCCGTTCCCGTAAAAGAAGGTGCGGATGATCCGGACCTTGGTACGGGGTTTTGACGGGTA
>JAPUGI010000309.1 GCA_027292925.1 Gammaproteobacteria bacterium | reverse complement strand
TAAGAACCGCTGAAGGCTCTTGCCTGTGGCTACCTGGCAGGTCATGATATCCGCCCCATGGTGTAAACCCAAAAGGTGCAGCGATGCCTTTATCCAGTCTAAGTCGTTCTATTGCAGGGGAGGTCGCCATAGTGACTGGTGCAGCCAGTGGTATGGGGCGAGCAACAGCTCATTTGTTTGGTGACGAAGGTGCTCGGGTTGCGCTCATTGATATCAACGAGGAACCGCTGCAAAAGGTCGTCAAGGAGATGACTGATGAAGGATACGATGCCAGGGGCTGGGTACTGGATCTTTCCCATGGTGAAGCAATCGCAAGAGTCATCACTGACATAGCCAGTCATTTTGGTGGCATTGATATCCTGGTCAACAATGCTGGGATATCCATTCCGGTGCCGATTGATAGTGATGATTACCCTGAAGCCTGGGACAAGGTATTGTCAGTGTTGTTGACGGCGCAGGTACTCGCCATCCGTGCTGCGCTTCCTTCTCTCAGAAAGTCGCCCCATGGAAGAATTGTTAACATCGCATCGACTGAAGGATTAGGTGCCACGAAGTATGGTAGTCCCTACACAGCGGCAAAAACGGGGGTTATTGGATTAACCCGTTCACTGGCGGTGGAACTGGGTCCGGAAGGAATTACAGTAAATTGTATTTGCCCTGGACCAATTCACACAGGTATGACGGCGGGTATTCCGCAGGAACACAAGGAAATATTCGCCAGAAGAAGGGTCGCTTTAAAACGCTATGCGGAGCCTGAAGAAGTCGCTCATGGAACCTTGAGCCTGGTGTTACCGGCCGCGCAATATATAACTGGAGTAACGTTGCCGGTTGATGGAGGCTTGACCATCAAGAACGCCTAGGTAGTTGCGATGCCAGGAGGACTAGGCAACCGCTCGCTTTTTCAGGACGAGACTGCCAATGGAATATCCGGCACCGAAAGAACAGATCACACCGATGTCTCCTTCCTGTAGATCTTTGTGATAAAGGTTGAAGGCGATGAGTGAACCTGCTGACGCTGTATTTGCATATTCATCCAGGACAATCGGGGCTTCGTCGCGAGTGGCTTCTCTTCCCAGCAGGCGTTTACTGATGAGCAGGTTCATATTTAAATTTGCCTGGTGTAGCCACCAGCGTTTTAAGTCATCAGGTGTTAGTCCTAGTTCAGCCAGATGATCAGCAATATGCTTTGCTGCCATGGGGCAGACTTCCTTAAAGACACTTCGGCCATGCTGATGAAACAACTTGTCTGCTCCATAAGGATCAGCGTCGGTTGCATAAGTGATATAGCCAAAGTTTGAACGGATGTTGTTGGAGAACGAAGTTACGGCCTTGGTTCCCATAATTTCATAGCTGTGTTTTGACTTGCAGGTTTCATCGGATTCTACAATTGTGGCAGTGGAGATATCGCCAAAGATAAAGTGGCTGTCCCTGTCACGGTAATTAATCTGTGGGGAAGTTAATTCGGGGTTAATGACGAGGACGCAGTTGGCAGTCCCGGTACTCACCATCTCAAAAGCTCGTTGTAATGCAAAAGTAGCAGCCGAACATGCCACCAGCATATCAAAGCCAAAACCTTTGATGCCGAGCGCACCTTGCACCTCAATGGCAATGGCGGGATACGATCGTTCAGTATATGCGCAACTTACGATGACGGCATCAACTTCAGAAGCATCCTTATTCGCTTCTGTCAGGGCTATCCGGGCGGCGTTAAGTGCAATCTCGGCCTGATGCGACAGTTCATCTTCGGACCTGGCGGGTATTCTTGGACGCATGCGGTCAATATCAAGAATACCGTCCTTAATATAGGCATAGCGCGCCTTGATCCCGGAAGCTTTTTCTATGAATTCAGCCGTAGACAGCGGCTTCGCTTCAACCTCTTCACGCTCTATCTCTTTAGCATTTTCCCGGTTGAATTTTTCAGCATACGCATTGTACGCGTCTACCAATTCTTCGTTAGTGATGACGTGAGGCGGCTTCCATAAACCGGAGCCGCTTATGATTATTTTTCTGGCCACTTCAACATGTCTCTCGAAATGTTTCAAAGAGGCCATGGTATAGACAGGTCGCTCAAGAACCAAGCAGATTCGAAAATGTCTTGATCGTGAAGAGACTCAGGATGAAGTGTTTCAGAAAATAGATGACGATCGAATGCAAGATTCTAATTACGTGGTAATCAATGCTTTGGAGAAATAGGGGCAAGGAGAGAACTACAAGTGCTCGACGATCCCGGCACCGCCGTCGACCCGAACCCGATCGCCGGTCTTCAGTTTCATGGTCGCGTTGCCGGTCCCCACCACGGAAGGAATGCCTAGCTCTCGTGCAACAATTGCCGCATGAGACAGCGGCGCGCCGATATCCGTTATGATAGCCGATGCCTTGGGAAAAATAGGCGTCCAACCGACGTTGGTAAAGGAAGCCACAAGGATCTCGCCCTGCTTAAGTAAATCTGCCTCATCATGATGAGCCAACACTCGAACGGTTCCCTCAACCACCCCCGCTGCACCCGGGAAGCCTCGGATGACATCATCGTCGGGTATCTGAAGTTGCTTGTGGGAATCATAGAAGTCTGTCCGCCGATTCAAATTGTGTTCCCAGGTTTCAAGATCGATAGTGCCTGAGATCACATTAGGCAGTGATGGGAGTCGTCGATAGCGTTCAAAAGCGATTTTTCGAGATAGGATCTTTTCCTTGTGGCCGTCGTCGTCTTTGAGCAGTTCTTCTACTTCTTCGAATTCAAGGAAGAAAACGTCCTCACCCAGTTCCGCTAGTTCGCCAATTTTCAATGCCAGTTCTCGCGCGACGCCCACAAACCTTATGATCTCAGAGCGCACCAGTTCCCTGTTCTGGGCTGCTGTCGCCGCCGCCTCCCCCATCTTCCCTAACCGATTGTATCGACGTGGGCTGACCTCATCGGCAAGACGTCCCCAGGCTGCGGACCGCGCTGCCTCCTGTTTATCCAACAACTCCCGTACGTCGATCTCCCTTGCCTGCGCAATGAGCTTGTCCATCCAAGCCGGGTCCTCCGCCGTCCTGGGTCTCGATAACTCTACTTCTTCCGGACCCCGATGACCGTAAGTTCGAATAAACTCCTGCCGCGTGATCTCTCCCCTGGCAACCCTTTCGATGGTCACCATAGGTCCCATGCTCTGCAATATGCTCTCTCCACCGAGACCGGAAACCAGAGTTTCCACGTCGTCTTCACTCAGGTGTTTTGTGAGCTGACCCTTCAGTCGTTCCACCTTGGCAGCGAACTCATTGGTGACACTAATTAGCATGCCAAAATCGCGTTCCCTGAACTCTGTTATCTCATTCCTGAGATGAAGTGCATGCGCAAGACTTGACACTCCCGAGACGCGCTCCAGCATTTCGTCGCAGAAGTCCGGTGACTCGTTTGCCGCCCACGCCAGGTGTTTTTGTTGCCTGATTGACGCGCTGACCAACTTTATTATAAGTTTTGCAACGAATTTAACGGCACTGGTAAACGTCATCTTGGGAACCGGCAGTGTTATGTCATCAGGCACCAGACCTATGGCTGGAGCTGCAGAAGACAGCAAAGTTTTTGGACGCAACCAGATTCGATTCAATAGCCCAAACAGGGTGCTGAGATTCATATATACCCGACCTCCGATGTTACCCAGCATGCTGAACTGGCCAGGCGGTTCATAAAAGTCGTCGAATGATCGTCTGACCAATGACCAGGTATACGGCGTCATCACTGCGCCAATAGCCTCACCCACATTTGTATTACTCCAGAGATAATCGCCATCGAGTGTGCTGTTCCATATTTCACCAGGCTTCGACAACGTGGTTATGGGGCGCGACTGAAGGATGTACACCTCGCCGTCCTTGACAGCCCACTCGATGTCCTGGGGTGTCCCAAATTCCTCCTCTATCTTCAAGGCCAGTTCGGTAAGAATGGGCGCCACTTCCGCAAGGGCACTGTCGCCCTGGTATTGCAACGAGCGCCGATCGATTGTGAATGCCTCAGCAGTTACTTCACCCGAGACTAATTGCTCACCAAGCCCCTTGACGAAGTTCCCGCTTAAGACATTCCAGTTCTGCGTCACCGGTTCTACCGTGAACAATACCCCGGCAAAATCTGCATCAACCATTTGCTGGACCACGACTGCCATCCGATGCTGATTATCAGTCCCGAGATTTTCGCTATAACTCTTCACCCGCTCACTGGTACTGCTTTCGAACACAATCTTGATGGCGTCTTTCAGTTCAATGGTAGTTTGAACATGCAGAACCGACTCGAACTCACCCGCAAACGAAGTATTTGCAGAGTCCTCAGCGAACGCAGAGGAGCGCACGGCAACAGCGCTGACTCCGGAAGCTAACATCGCTTGGAAGCGGTGCATTGTTTCATCCCACAACTCTGGTCTGAGGCCATCGTTGTCGAATGAATCGGCGCCGATAATGAAACCGTCTGGTACTGGATAGTCCTTCTGAAACAAGCGAGCCAGCGCACACCCCTTACCGCCAGCCGAGCTACCATGCTGTGCTTTTTGATACTCCGAAAAACCGTACAGCATGCTTCTGACTCCTTGTGATCGCGGATCATGATGACACGCATTCGCAACGGAGGCATCCCCGAATAAGCCCTGTCATAACCCGAATGAAACAACCGTTTCCAGTAGTCGGGATGACCAATCGCCCTAAATAAGGGTCTCCATATTGTGATCAATTCATGCAGAAAGACCAACATAAATGAGCGAAGTCATTACACCGAATGCCCCGATGAACTCCCCTAATGCCCCCAAATCCTGAATAGACAGTCTCAATCTCCATCTTGTTATTGATGGAAGTATCTTAGTCCGGAAAGCAATATCAGCTATCTCTTAAGCTACTGTAAGATCATTGCCATACATCCTGACGGGATTTGTTATGCTGAATTGGCTGATTGTCATGACGATTGCCTTAGCGACACAGGCTAATGCGACGGAATACCTGGTGATTTTCGGTGAAATTAAAAGACAGCCTAATGGCACGGTGAGCATTGCCAGCACTAACCGAATTCCGCTCAGAAGCAGAGAGACCGGCTTTGAATTTGGAGTGTACATTGAAGGGACTACAGATTCGGGGTTTTCCGGATATGTAGAATATTCGTTACCAGCTCCCGCAGGCGGCATCTCAGGTTCCCTGTATGCAACGGACAAGCACAATCGCGTGATACGCAATCCTTTCACTTCACGATCTAATAAATGGCTTGGCAACATTTTCTTTCATCAAGGTGATCCTGTAGGTGAGTGGCTCGTCGACGTATACATTGACGATAGCAGGGTTTTTCACCAGAAATTTCATGTGTTCCAGGAGTTGGTTCCTTGAAGGTGAATGCCCAACAACGAAATGAGGTATTTGTCTTCATTTTAAGCTCAAACTGGCCACAAGAAGCGGACATCTGAGATCGTTAATTCAGCCTCGCAAGGTTATGTCGGGAGTGACAGACCATAGGATTTGGAAACGGCTATTTACCTTTTCAAGGCAAACTACACACCCGTTGTGAAACTTGAGCACCCCGGCATTTTCATCGCCAGTCACCAACCATGAGGTTAGTTTTTGCATATGTGGCAGGTGCCCAACATACATGACATCGTCACCTCGCATTCGTACAGCAAACGCAACAACATCGTCATTGGGGTCCATGCCATCTATTGCTTTAATAACTTTTGAACCCACAGCATCTGAAAAAATCGCAGAAGTCTCCTGCGCCCTTAGTTTTCCGCTATGGCAAATTTCACTAATCGAAACACTATTCCTCTTTAAATGTGATGCAACCCTGTTAACTTCACTTCGACCTAACTCCGACAGGGGTCTTCTTGCGTCTTCAGATTTATCAAGTGCAATGCCATGTTGAACCAGATAGATTTTCATTTAAGCCTCTTCAACCCTGTGGGGTTCAGGTAAATCACCCGCCGCGACAAACCAGAAGTTGTAAAATCCTCCGACGAAATCAATGAAAGAATATGCGAACTGTTTCAACAGTCCATGCGGACCCTCAAAAGTATATTGGTGCAGCTACCGGCGAGCCAACGATTATGGTTAAGCCTCGCTATCGTTATAGAAACTTCTCGGGCGAGTTCCAGCCGGTCCGTTTCTTGTTATAACAAGTTCGTCTACATCAGGTACCTCTTTGAGTAGCTTCACTACATTCCAACCTTCAAGCTTGGCAATTAGCTCACCCCCCGGATCCGCTCCTGGATCATCCTTTTTTATAATTTCACCGGATACTACCAACGCCCGAAATTTCCCGTCACCTATTTCGATGAAGTAGTATTGACTTAGATCCATTTCTAGGCTCGAAACCGGGGCGCCAAATTGAGTTTCTAGATATTCTTTAATTTGTCTAACTAGCTCAGGCTCATTTATCATAACGCTATCGCCTACGAGGGAAATTCTGAACTGAACATCCATCGTAAAGGGGTGATTCTGGCGGGTCAAGGCAGGACAACCCGATCCGAATCGACCAGGAATGTCCATACAAACTAACTGACAAGAACAGTCTTTACTCTGTCCGGCCAGAAGCGGTCGCTTTCCACCGTGAAAAGTTGATATCAGATATCAGATAACAGCGAGAATTGAACAGCTATCAAGGTCCGACTTCATCGCATGAATCACATTTCTCTAGCGGACTGTTCCACCCTGGCGCCACATGAGCCCCGCGAGAGCGAGCATCCAAAACAACAAAAGGAAGTTCGCAGGCATATTAATCGCCATTGCAAGTCCTGAGAACCCCGTGTATGCCATCACGACACCCCCGACGATTGTGGGCACACTCCCGGCGATGGCGAGTCCGGCGAACCATTTCGGATACGCTTCTTCCCCTAACAGGGCTATTCCGTACAAGGTCATCGTCAGACCAAAGGAGAGAGACAGCATGCTGGCCAATCCGATCTCAACCTGGCGAATTGCGAAGGTGGCGTGAAACACCCCCTCCTTCTCTGATGCTGGTGCGGCAGCCCAGGTATCCACCATACTCTTCAGGGCTATTCCGTCCACAGCTTGTAACGCAGCGGCCAGGGTCAGAGTAGCGATCGCTCCTGCGGCTGCAATTCGCACGACACTTGACCGCTTCCTCGCTTCGAGCTGGCCTGCGAGGAACAACAGCGCTGCCATCATCGCAGCAACTCCCGCAAGCTGCAGGAGGTGGCTTGCAATCCACAAACGATCTTGGGCGTATTCGGTGAAGGCGGCAACAGGGTCGTTTGGATCGGCTCCCATAGGGTGAAGATATGTTCCGATGATGAGTAATGTGACTCCGCTGATTGCGCACACCGCCCCAACTCTACTTTCGTTGCTTATCTGCATTTGATGTTCGTTCTATCAGTGAAAATGCAGACTATACACAGACAGATAATCTGTTGCTGGTTAATGTTTGCTTTGCTTATTTTTAGCGACACTTCGGAGGGCTAAGCGGGGTTTTTGGTAACCCAGATCACGAAATCCTGAACGGGAACTAACGGCCGAGGCTAATGGAATGGTCGCCCCCTACTCAATCAGGCATCTAGGTGCCAATGTGGCGAATGTGACTTCCCACTTAATG
>JAPUGI010000308.1 GCA_027292925.1 Gammaproteobacteria bacterium | reverse complement strand
GTCATATTGACTAGCAACGGCCTGTCATCCGATTTTCTGGACTTGCTTGCGCGAGAACATGACCAGGTGACGATTGTTAGCCTGGGCAGGGATGTGACGGCGACCTTGCGCAATGTGGCTACGGACCCAGTAGGGGACCCGGTTGTGTTCCTCATGGATCCCAATGGCAACATCATGATGTACTATCTGTCCTGGCAGGGCGGTAAACCAATGCTGGAGGACCTGAAACACCTGCTTAAAGTGTCAACCATCGGCTAGATCGTGTTCTGTTTACTGGCTGCTTGAAGGAAAAACCGCGACAGACTATGCAATGCCGACATGATTTCGTAGAATTCACAGCCCAATATTCCATACCAAAAATCGATGTGACTGAACTTACTCCTGAATACAAATTAGCAGCGACCTGGCGTGACTATCTCGAGATGTGTAAACCCCGGGTGGTTTTGCTGATGCTGTTATGCACGCTGGTTGGCATGTTTCTCGCGACAACAGGGATGGTACCCTGGAATATTCTCGTATTCGGTAACCTGGGTGTTGCGCTGGTGGCCAGTTCTGCCGCGGCATTGAATCATCTGGTTGATGCCAGTGTTGACGCGAAGATGGCGCGAACAAGGAACCGCCCTGTTGCCCAGGGGAGGGTCAGCAACCTGCAAGGATCTATATTCGTTGGTGTTACCGGTATAGCTGGCATCACAGTTCTCACGATACTGGTGAATCCACTGACAGCCTGGCTGAATCTTGCATCCTGGGTCGGCTACGGGATAATCTATAGCCTCTACCTGAAACGGGCAACGCCGCAAAATATTGTCATTGGCGGCCTGTTTGGAGCGGCACCACCACTATTCGGTTGGACGGCGGTTACGGGCAGTATAGATGGAGGTGGTTTGCTACTGGTCTTGATTATTTTTGCCTGGACCCCACCGCATTTCTGGGCTCTTGCGATTGATCGTAGGGAAGAATATAAAAAGGTAGATATCCCCATGTTACCCGTGACCCATGGTGAGCAATACACCAAGGTTCACATCCTGCTCTACACCATCATCATGATTATCGTCTCGGTATTGCCTTATTTGATCGGCATGAGCAACTTGCTCTATCTGGTAAGTGCATTGGCGTTGGGCTCAGGCTTCCTGTATTGGAGCCTGGCCATGCTGTTTGGGGATAATCCTCGTGCGCCTATTGAAACCTTTAGGTATTCAATATTTTATCTGATGGCGTTGTTTGTTGCGTTGTTGGTAGATCATTACCTCTTACCTGTTAGTTACATCTAGCTGGCGTGGAGTCAAATAGAGTAGACCCTATTGGTGTGAAGAAAGGCGTTCGCAACACACTGTTCTGGATCGCAGGCTTCATCTCGCTCATCCTTGGGCTGCTGATTGCCAGTTATCTAACACCCAGGACGTTAACCAGCGAGCAATTCCGGGAATTGGGCTTTTACCGCTTCGATGCGCCTCGACTAATCAGTGATTTTAGTCTCGTTGATCATACCGGTACCACAGTTGGACTCGATGAATTGCAGGGACAGTGGTCACTGCTTTTCTTTGGCTTCACCTTCTGCCCTGATATTTGTCCGACAACACTATCTGTGCTTAACGAAGCGGTCAGCAGATTAGAAAACCCGCCACAGGTTATTATGGTGAGTGTAGATCCGCAGCGCGATACCCCGGATAAACTGGCCAGCTATGTTCCTGCGTTTAATTCCACATTTCGTGGTTTTACAGGAGAGTTCGATGAGATTGTTTCACTTGCAACCCAGGTAAATATCGCCTTTGGCAAGGTTCCCGGGCCTGAACTTGGAACCTATCTGGTTAGCCATACAGTGAGTATTGTCGTGGTGAACCCCATGGGCATGTACGAAGGGTTTATCAAGGCGCCACACAACGCTCAAAATATCCAAAAAATCCTCAGTCACTTGAACTAGGTACATGGAAGCTGTCATTAGCTTTCGCGCCCAACTCTATTTGTTGGCATGAGGGAATAAGGCATATAGTGTTTGCAGGAGAGGATACAGGGTACCCATCTCATTGCTCATCACTTAAAATACGCGAAACCAGATTCTTGGCGGGTATGTGACTAATACTGACGAGAGCCTTTTTGAGCGGTATCAGTCAGTAAGGCGACAATCACTCAAAATATGTGAACCATTAGAAATAGAAGACTATGTGGTTCAACCCATGGACAGCACAAGTCCGCCGAAGTGGCACCTGGCTCATATCACCTGGTTTTTTGAGATATTCATACTCAGGCAATATTTACCCGGGTACAGACTTTATAACGCCGCATTCGACGTGTTGTTTAATTCCTACTACAACGGTGTGGGTGAACAACACCCAAGGCCGAAACGTGGACTGCTGTCGAGACCCACGTTGAAAGAGATTCTGGCTTATCGCAGGTCGGTAGATGTCCAAATGCAGACATTGCTCAGTAATGAATGCAGTGAAGATCTGGTTTTCCGTCTGGTGCTGGGGCTCAATCACGAGCAACAACACCAGGAGCTGATATTCACCGACCTGAAATACAACCTTGGAAATAATCCGTTGTACCCTGCCTACCATGATCTGCAAACAGAGAATTCGCAAACAGAGGATCAGCAGCCAGTGCCCCAGTTGGAATTTGATCACTATAGCGGCGGGGTCCATAAAGTTGGCAGATCGAAGCCCTCATCACCCCTTGATTTCGCATTCGATAATGAATCCCCACAGCATGGAGTCTTTCTTCAGGACTACGAACTGGCCAATCGTCTGGTAACAAATGCCGAATTTCTGGAGTTCATCCGGGACGATGGGTATCAACGGCCAGAATTATGGCTTTCAGATGCCTGGTCCCTCATGAAAAATCAGCAACATTGGCAACATCCACTTTACTGGCACGAAATAGATGGCAACTTTTCGGAGTACTCGTTGGCAGGATCGCATCCGTTAAACCTGTCTGCTCCAGTCTGCCATGTCAGTGGCTATGAAGCTGATGCCTATGCACGCTGGAAAGGGATGCGATTACCAACCGAGCAAGAATGGGAAGTTGCCGCTTCCGGCCATGACATTGAAGGTAATTTTGTCGAATCAGGTAGCCTGCATCCACAACCTTGCGCAAGGGGCAGCAAACAGTTTTTTGGTGATGTCTGGGAGTGGACCCAGAGCAGTTATTGTCCCTATCCTGGGTTTAAAGTGTTTACAGGTGAACTAGGCGAATACAATGGCAAATTCATGGCCAACCAATGGGTGTTAAGGGGTGGATCTTGCGTAACGCCGCAATCACATGTCAGGGCGACTTATCGTAACTTCTTCTATCCGGCTGATCGTTGGCAATTCTCTGGCATTAGACTGGCCAGGGACGTCGGGCAATAACAGGAGAGTAATAAGTGGCATCGTCACCATCGCTATTACTGTATGACAATCCTCCGGAACAAGAGGATTCTGAGATCCAGGTTCTCGGCGGATTGTTGGCTGTTGAGAAATCCATTTCCCCGAAGTTTTTCTATGATGAAGAGGGTTCGAAACTTTTTACCGAGATTACACGACTACCGGAATACTATCTCACTAGAACCGAACTGGCATTGTTGCGAGAAAACACCGATGAGATTGGCGAACTTGTTGGTAAGAGCAGTCTTCTAATCGAGTATGGCAGTGGCAACAGTGAAAAAATTCGCATCTTGCTGGAGCGCATACGACCTAAAATCTACGTGCCTATCGATATCTCCAAGAATTACCTTACAAAGGCAGCGGACGCACTGAACGATGAATATCCGTGGCTGGAGGTTCGCGCGATCTGTCTGGATTACACCCGTGAGTTTGAATTACCCTTTGTGGTTGAAGACCGACCAATCGCCTTCTTTCCCGGATCAAGTATAGGCAATTTCAGCCGTGATGGGGCATTGCAATTTCTTAAACGTGTCAAGCACTTAGTAGGAGATGGCGGAGGTTTGCTGGTTGGTGTTGATTTAAAGAAAGATATCAATGTTCTAAATGCAGCGTACAACGATGCCAATGGTGTGACTGAGAAATTCAACCTGAACATTCTTTGTCATTTAAACCGTGAATTTTCAGGGGACTTCAACCTCAGCGGTTTTTCTCATCTGGCTGAATATAATGCACAGGAAGGTTGTATTCAGATGTTCCTGAAGAGTAAGTCTGACCAGCTTGTAAACCTTGCTGGGCATGAGATTTACTTCGATAAAGGCGAAACAATCCACACTGAAAACTCGCACAAGTATTCACTGGCGGAATTTCATGAGATGGCGGATGCAGCAGGCTTTGCACAACTTCGGTGTTGGCGTGATGCAAGAAATTGGTTTGCGGTTTTTTATCTAGGAGGTTGACCGAGAATAGAAGCGTTAGCTTTCCCGCAGCAGGTTCTCT
>JAPUGI010000307.1 GCA_027292925.1 Gammaproteobacteria bacterium | reverse complement strand
TGATCTGGCCAGGTAAGCTGCGCTAACGAGACCGTTATGCCCGGCACCCACGATCACAGCATCGAATTGATTGCTATCAGTCATCCGGGTATGACTCGGGAACGATCGAAGGCCTGCGTAGATCCATCAGGATTTCCCTTGCAGCATTGGCACCGGGGGCCGCCATCACGCCGCCACCAGGGTGAGTCCCGGAGCCACACATGTACATGCCTTTGATGGGTCCGCGATACTGTGCATAACCCGGGAAGGGTCGATTGAACAGTAATTGATCGAAAGTCAGTTCTCCCTGGAAAATATTACCTTCAGTCAGACCTATTTCGTTCTCGATATCCTGAGGGGTCCTGACTTCCACATGCAGAATAAGATCCTTGAAGTTTGGACTATAGCTTCCGATTTGATCGATAACCGTTTGACCAAAGGCATCACGGTCCTTATCTGTCCATTCGCCAGTCGCGAGTTTGGGTGGTGCATATTGAACAAATACGCTCATCATGTGTTTACCAAGGGGTGCCATCGTCGGGTCCACCTGAGTCGGTATCAACATGTCGACGTAGGGATCCTGGGACCAGGTACCGTTCTTCCAATCATCATAAGCTCGTTCCATGCGTTCCATGGAGTCAATAAAATGCAAGTCACCAGTCATCAAGGGGCTTTTCGTTGGCAATCCATGGAACGTGGGGAGACCATCGAGGGCAATATTAAGTTTGCCGGACGATCCTCTTATCTTGAAATTCGCAGCCTGTTTTACAATTGAAGCTGGCAGATCCTCTTCCGCCATGATGTCCAGGAAGGTTCGTTTCGGGTCGAGATTTGAGACGACGATATCAGAATAAATTTCGTCACCACCTACAAGCACAATACCTTTGGCGCGACGCCCTGTGACGAGAATCTTATCAACTTCAGCCTCGCTTTTGATTTCACCACCAAATGACTGGAACGCATCGCTCAGCGCTTTGGATACAGCGCCCATACCACCCCTGGCAAGTCCCCAGGCGCCAACCGTGCCATCTACTTCGCCCATATAGTGATGCAGCAATACATAAGCGGTACCGGGTGAGTAAACGCCCAATGCGGTGCCAATGATGCCACTGCCTGCGAGATGGCACTTGATCACATCAGTCTCAAAATACTCATCCAGAAAATCGCCAATACTCATGGTCCAGAATCGCAACGTGTCACCCAGGACTTTTTCGCCCAGGTTGTAAAACGACTTTGCGAAAAATAGCAGTTCGCGGATATCCCTGGGTTTGAATGAGGTAGGGTCCGGTGGAGTCCGCATCAGGAATGGACGTATGAATCTCGTTTGTCTAGTGACATCAGCGGTGTAGCGTTCATAGGCACTAGCATCTCTTCGCGAATGCCTTGCCATCTCCCGATATTGACGTTCGCGATCACTATAGCTACCAAAATAGTCGCCTTCACGCTTAAATGTGACGCCGCCGACATATGGAATCACCTGCAGGCCAAATTTTGGCAGGTTCAGGTCCCGGGAGATCTCCGGACGCAGCAGGCTGCAGACATAGGAGCAGTTGGAATACTTCCAGCCCTCGTGTAATTCGCGACTAACTGTGGCCCCGCCAATATAGGGGTTTTTCTCAACCACCAATACATCCAAGCCAGCCTTGGCGAGATAGGCTGCATTGGTTAAGCCGTTGTGACCGGCGCCAATGATGATTGCGTCATATTTTTTCATGCGCATAGCCACTCATAAAATCATTTTGTAACAAGCGGTGGAATAAATGCTCTCCAGCTTCTTTTTCAGGAGAAAGACGACCAGTCTCATATGAACTGGAGCACAGTCCTTTTTGAACTGAGGCTCAATCCAGTTGTTGGCGAATACTTTCGCAACGTAAGCCATCTATATCTATCTGATGTCAAGAGCCCTTTATCTCAGTGAACAGGATGTCGACACCAAGCTCGGCTGCGATGTCAGAGAGCTGATTGTCGATGGCTGCGATGTCAACCTGATCGGTAACTTCGACCGTCGCTTCGGCACTAAACATCGGTATGCCAGTCATAGCCGCAGCAGCGACGTTGGATGACATCTCCAGCAGGTTGATTTGGTATCTGGCCAGAGTACTCGTGACTTCATGCACAATACCGGCTCTGTCGGGACCCAGGATACTCAGTTGATATTTCTGTAGGTCTCCTGTTGCTGATTCATCAACATCTTCCATGCTGAGTGTAAATCTATTCTCTGCGAGACTGAACAACGCCAGTTTGAGTTGCTCTGCCTTGTCTTCACTCACACCGATGCGAGCTAGCCCTGCAAACTTGCCTTCCAGCTGGCTCATTCTACTTTCCAGCCAGTTTCCTTCCCCATCTGCGATAACCTTGGCGATTGATTGCACAAATCCTGGATGGTCGTCACCGATAAATGTCAAAATGAAGTAGCGCATACCCTTGTTACTCTTCATTAATAGACAACTTACAGTTTACAGTGTTTTTCTCATGAGCCCAGCCGGTACCTGAGCTTGATGACAAAAACATCAACAGCAGGGTCTGTCCACGAATCTCGCAATAGATTGTCGAAGCTTCGAGAAGGATCACTTGGAACATTTGATCCTCTTGTGTAGACCACGAACAAGTCAGACAGAGGAGCAATTTCCCAACGATACCTGGCTTGAAAAACGAGACGGCTGATGGAGAAATCCCGTGATGGTGTCCCGGGCAATGTGGTAACCCGGTCCAGCCTCCCGTCACCCAGGGGAACCTGCCATCGGTCTTGTTCAAATGCTTTGATGCCAATCCATTGTGCGGTAATTCGGAACTGTTGTTTTGCACTGAAGAAAAAATCGGTTTCAATCCTCGGGCGCCAGTTTGTAGCACTGAAGGTCGTAAAATCACGTCCTTCATCGTGGACTAACCAGCCGTCCAGATCTTCGTAACCCAGGTTTAAAATAAAACTAAATCGATCTGTAGGTCGCCAGGTTAATTCCAGATTGTATTCCATCGTGCGGCCGCCAAGGTCTGCACCTGTATAAAACACACCCACACCCAGATTCAGTTTTCTCGCCTGATCATTGGCCCAGAAAAAGCCTGTCTGCCAGCGGTCGTGAATTTTAAAAGAACCATTACCGTCACTGTTAGTGTCATCCCACCGTTCCGGAAAGTAGTTAAGCTCGGTAAACAGAAATGAGTTATTCTTAAATTCACGGTCTCTAAATGACAAGATACCGCTACGTACGACTTTGCCATCGGTATTGTATTCCTGGCTGACACCGAATTTAGTAAACCGGGATTTGAAATTAGGCAGGTTGGACTCGGTGATCTCATGGAAATAACGCGCCCCAATTGCATCGTTTCTTCGTAGAAAACCGAAATCATTGATATCCAGATCATCGTTGAAATAGTCAAACTCAAAAATATGTTTTCGGCCTTGCTTTGGTGTGTACTTAATATCCAGGAAACCACCAGCGCCTGTGACATCATCTACGTCGCTATAAAGTAGTTGAATATCCGCATTCAAGCGGCCGTCAGATGAAAGGTAATGCCCATCCAGGCCGTGGGTGACAGCGTCTTGCCGGGGATGAGCGACGATGGTGCTGATCCAGCCAACTGACCTTCTGCCACCACCACTCGTGTTTTCATAAAGAAATCGTGTGATACCAAAGTCCCGGCCCACTTGAACTGTGTCAACTTCTGACCCATTGATCGTACCCTTGAGTTTAGTATCGTCCTCGATAGCCGCCAGAACTCCATACCTGAACTTACCGTTTTGCCCGGTCATTTTGACGGCGCCTTGCAACTCGGATGGTTGGTTTTTTTCCAGGTCCGGTAGCTCCAGTCCCGTAATGTCCGGGTCTCTAGGGGGACTGCCAATCCTCCTGGTATTCACAAGGGTAGTGGGAGGGCCTCTATTAAAACGGCCTTGTCTGGCCCGTGGTGAAGTAATAAAAATATCCTGGCCCTCGAGGAAAAATGGTCTTTTTTCGGGAAAGAAGGTTTCGAATGATGTGAGGTTGACAACTACATTATCTGACTCGACGTTGCCGAAATCCGGATTGATAGTTGATGTTAATTGTAGGTTTGAAGAAGGTCGCCAGAAAAAGTCAAAGCCAGCTTTGTAAGTATCCTGTTCGGTAACATTGTCATAGGTCGTTGACGCGTAAGGGTAGAAGGTAAATTGCTGTTTTGGCTCTATTCCCCGAAGTTCCATTTTTTGCAGTCGGGACATAAACACTGATTTTGTCCGGGGCAGGGCGGGCCAACCCCAGCGTTCGTTTTTGTAGGCGACTTCCCTGGAAATATAGAAGCCAATTTCCCGGGTATCGCCATCCACGTCAGGCATTGTCATCATAGACCAGGGGATAAACATTTCTGCCGACCAACCTCCTTCGGCGACTGCTGAGGCCCCGCGCCAGGGTCCATCCCACTGTCTGCTGAATTGACGCTCCGGAAGAACAGTACCATCCAATACGGTGCCGCCCAGGTTGTTGCCAAACCAGTAGCCGTAATGTCCCTGGCCGGATGATTCCAGAGTGAGGGATATATCGTCTCTTAATATGAACTGATCACGCTAGCTCAATCGTGAAATAAGGGTGTCCTGTT
>JAPUGI010000306.1 GCA_027292925.1 Gammaproteobacteria bacterium | reverse complement strand
TATACTTCTGGCACTTTAACAAGTCAGGTCGGTTATGAGTGATTTTGATCTCGTCCTTGATAGACGAGGGTCGAACAGTGCCAAATGGGACAGGTATGCAGGAACTGACATCTTGCCGATGTGGGTTGCAGATATGGATTTCAAGGTACCGCAGCAGATCATTGATGCGATCAGTGAGCGGACCGCTCATGGGATCTTTGGCTATGATTCGGCGCCAATCGAACTCAAGGAAGTCATCACCGCCCGCTTGGAAATTCTTTATGACTGGGAAGTGGCTATAGAGGAGATCGTGTTTCTTCCTGGTATTGTTGCGGGGCTAAACCAAGCCTGTCGCTGCCTGGTTGGTCCTGATGAATCTGTGATCACTGCAACGCCTGTGTATTCCCCTTTCCTTAGTGCGCCTGAGAACTGGAAACGAAAACTACATCGCATTCCTTGCAACAACGCGCAAGGCACCTGGTCATTTCCGGTAGAACAGATGGCCGCGAGCATGGCTGAAAATACTGAGATAAGGCTGCTGCTGTTGTGCAATCCGTTTAATCCTATAGGCAGGTTGCTCGATGCAGGGGAACTAAGCAACACCGTGGAGATTTGTCACGAGAACAATGTGTGGATATGTTCAGATGAAATTCACTGTGAACTGGTACTCGACGATAAACGTCACATCCCAACAGCGACGATAAGTCGTGAAGCCGAGGAATTAACAATTACAATGATGGCGCCAACCAAGACGTTTAACCTTGCCGGGTTGGGTGGTTCATTTGCAGTCATCAAGAATCCCGGGCTGCGCGAGAAATTTGTTCGGGGGGGCAAAGGCATGACATCCAGGCTTACAACCTTTTCTTATATCAGCATGCTGGTTGCCTATCGGGATTGCGAGCCCTGGCGCAAGGATTTGCTACGATATTTACAGGCTAATCGTGATTACCTCGCCAAAAGAATCGATGCCATTGCCGGTATAAGTATGAGCCCGGTAGAGGCGACTTATCTCGCCTGGCTGGATGTATCGATGCTGAAACTGGATGATGCCATGGCCTTTTTTGAAGCTGCCGGAGTTGGGCTTTCAGATGGGCCGCAATTCGATGGGCAGGGGTATATGCGTTTGAATTTTGCTTGTCCCATGGAGACGCTGGTAGAAGCTTGTGATCGAATTGAAAATGCAGTGAATAATTTGTCCAATACAGCTGGAAAATAGCATTGTCACGGATGCTGTTCATCGGGATTGTCAAACTGATAGACTCTTGCTAGTTCTGTCTAGATTCAAACATCGAAGGGGTAGTTCCTGCGAAAGTGGTTATTAATTGAATTTGTTAGTTTACGGAACTAGCTTAGGTCCACACATCTGGTGGAAAATTCACGGAAGTAGAAGGTAGAAAAAAGATGGGTGAATTCTGTAGTGTTGAAAAAGAAGGTCCCCTGACCGTCGTCACTATTGAACGACCGGAGGTGATGAATTCATTGCATCCACCGGCTAATTTCGAATTGGCTGAAGTATTTGATGATTTTGTAGCCGACAAGGATCAATGGGTCGCGATCATTACTGGTGCGGGAGATCGGGCTTTCAGTGCCGGTAACGATCTTAAGTACCAGGCTTCCGGCGGAAAAATGGGTGGTCCACCCTCGGGTTTCGCCGGGCTGACTTCAAGGTTTGACAATTCTAAGCCGGTAATTGCAGCGGTGAATGGAGTCGCCATGGGTGGCGGATTTGAAATTGCGCTGGCTTGCGATTTGATTATCGCGGCTGAAAACGCCATCTTTGCGTTACCAGAACCGAGAGTAGGACTCGCCGCGCTGGCAGGTGGTATTCACCGATTGCCAAGGGAAATTGGCCTGAAACAGGCAATGGGCATGTTGCTCACCGGTCGTCGAGTAAGTGCCAGCGAGGGCAAGGAGCTGGGTTTTGTTACGGATGTAGTTCCGGAGGGTCAGGCTTTGAGTGCAGCGAAGGATTGGGCTTCACAAATCCTGGAGTGCGCACCTTTGTCTGTTCGTGGTAGTAAGCAAGCTGCCATGGTCGGAATGGGGGCGGCAACGCTGGAAGAGGCCATCAAAGGCAAGTACGATCAGATACTTGCCATGTACAAGGGTGCAGACTTTGTTGAAGGACCCCTGGCATTTGCAGAAAAAAGAACCCCAAATTGGAAGGGCGAATAAAAAGAAGGAATAATAACCGTGCGTGTTGTAGCCAGTTTAGTACTACTCCTTATACCGCAGCTTAGTTTTGCCTCCAGTGCTGTCGGAAATACCGAGAACCTGGGCTCAACCACTTCTTTTCTGGGCCTGCTGGCGCTTGCGATTTTCGTCCTTGCGTACGCTCTGGTGATGGCAGAGGAATTCATCCATCTCAGAAAATCCAAACCAGTCATTCTTGCTGCCGGTATGATCTGGGTCATCGTTGCCTACCTCGTAAGCCAATCAGATCTCGACCCGCACATACTTGAAGCGAACGTGCAGCACAATCTGATTGAGTATTCGTCGCTATTCCTGTTCCTTCTGGTAGCGATGACGTACATCAACGCAATGACGGAGCGAAATGTATTCGAAGCGTTGCGTTCATGGTTGGTTAACCGGGAATTCGGATATCGCCAGTTATTCTGGATAACCGGTTTTATCGCTTTCTTCCTGTCTCCAATTGCTGACAATCTGACGACGGCGCTGTTGATGGGTGCTGTCGTTCTATCAGTGGGGGCAGGCAACCCCAGATTCATAGGTGTTTCATGTATCAATATAGTGGTTGCTGCTAATGCTGGTGGTGCGTTCAGCCCGTTTGGTGACATTACGACATTGATGGTCTGGCAGAGTGGTAATGCAAGCTTTTTCGAGTTTTTCGGCTTGTTCCTGCCTTCAGTGGCAAACTTTCTGGTACCAGCCGTCTTTATGAGTTTCGCGATCCCGAATGAACACCCGCATTCCGAGGCGGTTGATGTTGGGATGAAGCGAGGTGCCATTCCAATCTGCTTCCTGTTTTTTTGTACTATCACCACGGCGGTGTCATTTGAACAGTTTCTGCATTTGCCGCCATTCCTCGGCATGATGACGGGAATGTCCTATCTTTTCTTTTTCAGTTACTACATCCAGATGACCTCAGAAGAAGACCATGATGATTTTGCCCAGTTCAATATATTCAACAAGGTTGCACAGGCGGAGTGGGATACGTTGTTTTTCTTCTTTGGCGTGATCTTTTGTGTTGGCGGTCTCGGACTTATTGGCTACCTGGAGATTATGTCTTCGGTGTTCTACGATGGCCTGGGCGCTACAAACGCCAACATTGCAATGGGTGTGATATCTGCAATTATCGATAACATCCCGGTGATGTTTGCGGTCCTCACCATGAATCCGGATATGCCACTACATCAATGGCTGTTGATTACATTAACCACTGGTGTGGGGGGCAGTTTGCTGTCGATAGGATCTGCAGCAGGTGTGGCATTGATGGGGCAGGCCCGGGGGGCCTACACCTTTTTCAGCCATTTGAAATGGTCCTGGGCGATTGCCCTAGGGTATGCCGCCAGTATTTATATTCACGTTCTTATCAACCACCCCTAGCAGATACTCAGCAATTTTTCAGTAAAACGATTGTTGGTTTCCCGCAGACTAAGACTGAGTAACGTGGCAATCCCCATAAGAATCTTGTTCGCAATAGCCGGTGCTTCCTCATTGAGCTTCATAAAATCCTCTCGCTTCAGGACGATCAGCTCCAGATCGGTCGTAGCACGTACCGTAGCAGATCTGGGTGCTCCGTCAATGAGTGACATCTCTCCGACAGACCGTCCTTGCGAAAGTTTCGCAATCGTGTGCTTCTTGTTATCGAATTGCTTGATGACTTCCACTTCACCCTTAACGATGAAGAACATGTAGCCACCGTGACCACCCTCCTTGAAAACGAAACTACCCTCTTCATAGTCATGGGGAAACAGGTACTTAGCAACGATTTTATGATCGTTCTCTTCAAGGAAATTAAATACTTCCAATTTCGAGAGCTGGGCGTTGACTGACTCACTCATGGGGCTGTCTATTCCTGAATATTGAGTCGAGGTATGATGGCGTTCTTATATCGTGTTGGCAAGGGTCCTGGTCCGGAAGGGCTGGTCGGAGTAGATAAATGGTGGATGCGTTGCAGATTGCGGTGTTGACGGTTTCGGATACCCGCAGCCTGGAAAATGATACATCGGGTCAATTTTTGTGTGATGCGCTTGAAGAATCTGGTCATCAGCTTAGCGCAAGGCAGGTTGAAATTGATGACGTTTACAGATTAAGGGCTGTAGTTTCAGCGTGGATCGCAGATGAGTCAGTAGAAGTTATCCTGGTGACGGGGGGTACCGGTTTTACGACTAGAGATTCTACACCAGAAGCACTTAACCCTTTGCTGGACACACCAATAACGGGATTTGGAGAACTGTTTCGTCAGCTATCCTTTGAGGACATTGGAACATCAACTGTACAATCCCGGGCTTTCGCGGGGATATCGAACAACACACTGGTATTTTGTATGCCCGGGTCAACGGGCGCCTGCCGCACTGCCTGGAATGGCGTTTTGAAAGAACAATTGGATATCAATCACCGCCCGTGCAACTTTGCGGAGTTGTTGAGAAAAGGGTCGCATTAGCCGATGGTGGCGACACTTTTACCCGTTGACCATGTCATTGCTGAATTGTTGGCGAAAGTTAGTCCTACCCGGGAAACTATAACCTGCCTTCTCGATGATGCCCTAGGGCGCTATCTTGCTGCTGACATTACGTCTGTGGTAGATGTGCCACCGGAAGCCAACAGTGCCATGGATGGATATGCCGTCAATAGCTCGGAAATTGTAGAAGACGGTGTATATGAGGTGAGTGCTCGAATTCCCGCTGGCAGTGTCGGCGCGCCGCTTGTAGCAGGCACGGTGGCGCGAATATTTACGGGTGCGCCAATACCACCCGGTGCAGATGCAGTGGTTATCCAGGAAGATACTGAATCAGCAGGTGACCGTGGTAATTGCGTGGCAATCAAAGTAGCGAGCGTTCCGGGTGAAAATGTCCGGCCCAGAGGCCAGGATATCTCCCAGGGCACAACTATATTGAAAAGAGGCAGGAGGTTGAGTCCACAAGATCTTGGGCTAGTAGCATCGGTCGGTATTGCTCAGGTGGAAGTGTTCAAACCTCTAACAATTTCAATCATGTCAACTGGCGATGAACTCATCGAACCGCCAAACAGTTTGCAACCTGGTCAAATTTATAATTCGAACCGCTTTGCCCTCGCTGGCCTGCTTAAAAATATGGGTATGAATGTAGTGGATCTTGGTGTGATCGAAGATACGCCCGAGGCGACAGAAAAAGCACTACGGCGCGGGGCCCAGGAAAGTGATTGTATCCTGAGCACAGGCGGTGTTTCTGTTGGTGAAGAGGATCACGTCCGCGCGGTGGTTGAAAACCTGGGGCAACTGGATATCTGGCGGATTGCGATTAAACCGGGGAAACCACTCGCTTTTGGAGATGTGCTGGGTATACCCTTTTTTGGTTTGCCAGGTAATCCTGTATCGACGTTTGTCACTTTTATTATCATTGCCAGACCCTACCTGGTTGCTTACCAGGGTGGCAACCAGGTTGAAAATGAGTTTTATGTTGGCGAGGCAGAATTTGATTACAAGGGTGGCGGCAGAAGGGAGTATTTGCGGGTCCAGGCGGTTGCAAGTCGAGATGCAGTAGTGTTGAGAAAATTTTCCAAACAGGGATCGGGTGTTATGTCCTCGGTCTCCTGGGCTAACGCTTTGGTTGAAGTGGAAATTGGCCAACATGTTAAACCAGGTGACAAGCTAAAATACTATTTGCTGTAGGAGATGAGTTATGGGACTGATCGTGTTAAGTATTATGATCTCAATCATTCTTGGCTGCTGTGTTTGGTTGGTGCTGGGAGAGAAATTCCCGGTTAAGGATGAACAAAAATGGCCGCCACTCAATAATATCGTTTGTTATGGAATGATATTAGCTGTTCCGGTGTACCTCGTTATCTTCTTCACTTTCTAGTTTTTCATGTATCCTGAAATGTAGCTTATGAAGCTCCCGCTTGACATCAATGAAATTAAGGGATTTTTGGATCCGGATGAAGGAGAGGCCTTGTTTGATAATTGTATAGCATCGGCGAAATTAGGCCCCTGTCTGGAAGTTGGGAGCTATTGCGGTAAATCTACCGTGTATCTTGGGGAGGCCTGTCGACTATCCGGTACCATCTTGTTCGCAGTAGATCATCACCGTGGGTCAGAAGAACATCAGCAGGGTGAGGAATACCATGATGAAGATCTTTATGATGAACAACTTGGGTTAGTAGATTCCTTTAAATCTTTCAGGGCAAACATGCGGTTGGCAGAACTTGAGAAAACAGTTGTGCCTGTGGTTGCGCCTTCAGAGGTAGCTGCAAGAAAATGGGCCACACCTTTGGGTATGGTGTTTATCGATGGCGGTCACAGCCTCGATGCAGCGATGACAGATTATCAAAGCTGGAGCAGGCATGTAGTTCCCGGAGGTATCCTTGCAATCCATGATATTTTCCCTGACCCGAACGATGGCGGTCAGGCGCCATATACAATCTTTGAGCTGGCAAAATCCTCAGGGTTGTTTAAGGAGCTTCCCCAGGTAAGAACACTGGGTTTATTGAAACGGATTTAGGGCAGGTATTATGCAACAGATTTCACTATCGAGAATCCTGGCCCACTGGGACAACCAGCAAGCGGACACCATCGCAGTCAGCCATGAAGATGACTCAATAAGTTGGCACCAGCTTGAGCGTGACACAAATCGGTTAGCTCGTGCGTACTCAGAGTTAGGCGTTAAAGAAAACGATTTTGTCACAATCGCTTTGCCTAACGGTATCGAGTTTTTCAAATCTTGTTTTGCTACTTGGAAACTTGGAGCTACTCCGCAGCCTGTGTCTGCAAAATTGCCAAAATTTGAAAGAGATCAGATTATCGAACTTGGCAAACCAGGCCTAGTCGTGGGCGTTAATGATAGTAGCGATGTGGTCACAACGATTCCAATTGGATACGAATCCAATAGCGCACTTTCTGATGAACCTCTCGAAGAAAAAACTGCAGCCTCATTTAAGGCAATGACATCTGGTGGCAGTACGGGGCGGCCCAAACTCATTGTGGCGGCCAACCCTGCTGCCTGGGACCTGGATGTCGAATACCTGCAAATAGGTGAACGAGGTGCGATGTTGATTCCTGGTCCTCTCTACCACAACGGACCATTTACCTGGGCAATGATTGCACTGTTTAAGGGTAATCACGTTTGCGTCACAACGCGTTTTGATGCCGAGCAAACCCTGGCATTAATCGAACAACATGGCATCGACATCGTTTACATGGTGCCAACGATGATGCAACGGATATGGAAATTACCAGAGTCAACTCGAAATCAATACGATGTATCCAGCCTGAGGACCTTATGGCATTTGGCAGCACCCTGTCCGGATTGGCTAAAGCAGAATTTCATCGATTGGCTAGGACCTGAGGTTATCTGGGAACTTTATGGTGGCACAGAAGGCACCGGCACCACCATAATCAACGGCGTTGAATGGCTGCAACATCGTGGTTCTGTTGGTCAGCCGGGTGCCGCCTGTGAAATGAAGATTGTGGGTGTTGATGGGGCAACATTGCCTGCCGGGGAGATAGGAGAGCTGTACCTCAGACCAAAATCCGGACCTGGCACAACTTATCGTTATATTGGCGCAGAAGCCAAGATCCTTGAAGGTGGCTGGGAGAGTTTGGGTGATATGGGTTACATGGATGAAGACGGATACCTCTACCTGGCGGACCGCCAAACAGACATGATTCTTTCTGGCGGTACGAACATCTACCCAGCCGAAGTTGAAGCGGCTATTGATGCCTTTCCTGGGGTCAGGAGTTCCGCGGTTATCGGCCTGCCCAGTGAAGATCTCGGCAACGTTGTGCATGCAATTGTAGATGCGCCGGAAGGCATTGAGGAGCAAGCACTCTTGGATCACCTTCAGGAACGGCTGGCGCGGTACAAAATTCCGAGAAGCGTAGAATTCACAACAGAGCCATTAAGAGACGATGCCGGTAAAGTCCGGCGCAGTCAACTGAGACAGGATCGCGTTCCGGCATGACAAATGATGTAAGCACTTTTATTTGGGTCAACACTTTAATAAACTCCAACCGTTCGGGAACGTCCAACAAGGTTTACCACTAATCACTATTCATTAAAACTTTCAGAGATCTAGCATGAGCGAGCAAGTAAAAGACGAGCAGCAATCATTTTTGAGCCCATTTTTATCTGACAATCCGCCACCGATTATTGAAGACCCGTATTCGGTGCCTATCGAAGAGATCAATACGATCGATGGTCGCTTGTTCCAACAGGATTTGCATTGGGACCACTTCAAACGGTTGCGGGAGGAAGACCCGGTTCACCTCAACGAGCTTCCGGGTATCGGGCGATATTGGTCAATCACAAAATTTGAAGACATTATGTTCATCGATAAGAACCACGAAATGTTTTCATCAGCCCATGGTATAGGTATTGGCCCTCGGGTTGACGCAGAGCCCGACCCAAAAGATCTGGGTCTCACCATGTTTATCGCGATGGATCCTCCTAAGCATGATTTGCAAAGAGCAACGGTAAGCAGCGTTGTCGCACCGCCAAGCCTGGCGAAGATGGAAAGCACCATTCGAGAACGATCTGCGGAGGTCCTGGATTCCTTACCCAGGGGTGAAACCTTCAACTGGGTTGAGTTGGTCTCTATTGAACTGACCACGCAAATGCTGGCAACCCTGTTCGACTTTCCGTTTGAAGATCGACGGAAATTGACGCGCTGGTCCGATGTTGCCACTGCAGCACCCGGAACAGGTGTCGTTGAATCCCAGGATCAGCGTCGCGCTGAACTTCTGGAGTGCCTCGCATACTTTACCGAATTATGGAACGAGCGCTCGGCACAAAAAGTACCTGGCAGTGATCTCATTTCAATGTTGGCCCATGGCAAAGATACCAAAGACATGCAGCCATTTGAATTCCTGGGCAATCTGATTCTGCTGATCGTAGGTGGTAATGACACGACGCGAAATTCGATGAGCGCTGGCGTCCTGGCCTTAAATCAAAATCCAGCCGAATATGACAAATTACGCAATGATCACTCACTCATTACCAACATGGTCTCGGAAATTATTCGCTGGCAAACTCCCTTGCCCTATATGCGCCGAACCTCCAATGTTGATATCGAGATTCGAGGTAAACAGATTAAGAAAGGCGATCAACTACTGATGTGGTACGTCTCCGGCAATCGAGACGAAGATGCTATTGATCGCCCAGATGAATTTCTTATAGATCGCAAAGACGCACGCCATCATCTCTCATTTGGCTTTGGCATACATCGTTGCATGGGCAATCGATTAGCTGAAATGCAACTACGTATTGTCTGGGAAGAGATTATGAAGCGATTCAGCAAGGTTGAAGTTGTTGGAGAACCTGTGCGCCTACGGTCGAGCTTCGTACGGGGTATCACGGAACTACCAGTAAGAGTCCACGAGTTATAGGAAAGACCCCCCTTGGCAGTGCGGGGTCACCACGCCCACCTCGGCGTTTAGCCGCGTTATTCTCTGGTGGGACCGTAATTAACTTGTAGCGTATCTCCGGCGGCCTGCACTGTGCCTTCCTCACGGAATAAATGTGCGGCATTGGTATAGTTTGACAATGCATCTGCAGCTAACATCACCGCACCCGCGGTCCAGGTTGGTTTCTCCAGTGGCCAAAGGGCCTTATCCCTGAATACATAACCGGTCCAGTAGGACCCGTCATCATCCTTGAACTGGTGTAGCCAGCTAAATAACTGGATAGCTCTTGGATACTCGCCTACGGCCAGCAGTGCCATGGCTAGTTCACAAGATTCCGCTACCGTGACCCAGGGTTCGTGATTTACGCAGCGACTGCCCAGGTCCCGGACCACAAATTCATCCCACCTTGATCGAAGGTGTTGACGTGCCCGCTGCCCCTTAATTACCCCTGTTAGCACGGGATAAATCCAATCCATGGCAAAACGACTTTTGCTATCCCAGGTTCTGTCAAAACAATCCGGGTGGGTGGTCAGGGCATTACCGAGTTTGGTGCGTGCTAATGCCCAATGACTTGCATTGATATCCAGTTTGGTCGCAATGTTGAGAGCGCATTCGAGACTCTTAAAAATACTGCTGCAACCGGTTACCAGGGAGTCTTCCCGGATCCCTAAAGTGGTATCTTCTGCCCAGTAGATCTGGCCGTGATCACCCTGAAGACGGAGTACAAACTCTATTGCTGCTTCAACCACCGGCCACATCGATTGCAGGAAGTCCGTTTCACCGGTAACCAGGTAGTAGTGCCAGACTCCAGTTGCAACATAGGCAACAAAATTGGTTTCAGCTCGTGTGCCATCCACTATTTCACCGTCTTTATAGGCCGCCAACCAGCTGCCGTTTGGTAGCTGATTGCTCTTTAACCAATAGTAAGCTTGTTTTGCCTCATCATAACGACCACCAATGGTCAGACCCATCGCAGCCTCAACGTGATCCCAGGGATCAAAACAGGCACCCTCATACCACGGGATCGCGCCATCGTGCTGCTGCACACTGGCGATGTAGTCAACGGTATCACGGAAATACTCTTCAGGGAAAAACCCCATGGACACGTAAACTTTAGTCACGATTGATCCCCGGTTTTTACAAAGTACATCACCACACTTTTACCCATAACTGGATTTAGTAACATGTCCAGCCAGTAGGTGATTCTCGGCTCCTTCATCAAGTCCCAGACCAGGAATTTGTGATAGGTTTCAACTGGTTTGGCTTCCGTCTCCTTTTCTTCCCGCCAAAAAAAACACTTCAACCACCAGTAGGGTACGTGTAATGAATGCGCGTGATGACGTTTATAGTGAACAAACCCGCAGGTTTCGATGTCCTGCCTTAAGTGGGCAGCGTTAAATATTCTGATGTGACCACCTTGCACCTCATGGTATTCGTCGCTCAGTTGCCAACATACCCATTCCGGGAAAAATCTTGGCACACTGACCGCGAATACGCCGCCGGGTTTTAGCACCCGGTTTATCTCGACTACAACTGCTAGATAATCCGCAATGTGTTCCAGAACTTCGGAGCAAATAACCTTGTCGAACGTATGCTCGGAAAATGGCAACTGGCTTCCATTTGCGATGGATATCACCAGGCTTTTTTGTGTGTTGTTTGGATCTGCGAATTCACAGAATCGATCTTTAGTAATCTGTAGGTCCTTAATTGAAAGATCGATACCCACGGACTCCACGTTCTTGTGCATATAGGCGGTAATCGCATGTCGACCCTCACCGCATCCAAGATCGAGAATGCGATCGTTGTCCTGCAACCTCAGATGTTCGAAATTAATCGTTTGTAAGGACATCATGCGTCTCTTGAATGCCTGCCAAACAAGAATAAAGCTCCACCATATTCTGTGCGGCGATTTTCCAACTGAACAGCTCCAGTATCCTTGCCCTGGCCTTACAGCCAAGTTGAATTTGTCTGTCTGTGTTTCCCAACAACTCCTTTATGGCGTTGGCGATTGCTAGTTCGTTTCGAGTGGGTACAATAATCCCGCAATTGCCGACCACTTCTGGCAAGGCGCCACCGTCAGTGGAAATTACAGGGAGGCCACAAGCCATCGCCTCTCCTGCGGGTAAGCCGAAACCCTCATAAATTGATGGCACGACTACCAGGCTGGCCTCGGCGTACAGCTCCACTATTTCCGCTGTCGTGATGCCCGAAACAAAACGCAGGTATTTTTCTATCTTGAGGTTGCCGATTAGTTTTTTGGTTTCTCCATCTTCTTTCAGCTTGCCAAGAACCAGGAGTTCCAGTTCTGGATATTCAGGCACCAGGGTCGCAATAGCCTTAAGCAGATAATCCAGGCCTTTCAGCGGTGCATCTGCACTGGCGGTGGCCATGATTCGAAAAGGCTTTCTTTCCACTTCCGCCAGAGGCTTGAAGACCTCGGTGTCAATGCCGTTATGTACTACACTGATTTTTGAAGCATCAATATTAAAAGCGCTGGCGATATCCCTGCGAGATGCCTCGGAGACAGTAACGACGTGATTGAGTTTAGGCACGACCTTTTTTTGCATACGCAAAAACGAATGCCATCGCCGAATCAGCAATCTCAATTTCCAGCTATCTGCATTTTTAAGTTCGATTTCAAGGTCGCTGGTGATTGGGTGATGGATGGTCGCAATAACCGGAAACCCTTTTTCCTGCAGTCGCAACACGCCATAGCACAAGCTCTGGTTGTCATGGACGATATCGTAATCCGGATTTTCATTTTCAAAATACTGAATCAGCCTCCTGCCAAAGGTATATGGTTCTGGGAATCCACCTGTCAGCATGTTGAACCATTCAAAAAAATCTGTGTAAGAGAGAAGATGTTTTGGACGAAGGGCAAGCGAGTGGTTTTTTGACTCAAACAGGTTGAGGCTGGGCAGTTTGATGAGATTTACACGCTCGTCAAGTTGTGGATAGGGTTGACCTGATATGACATCAACGCTATGGCCCGCTTCGACCAACGCCTTGCTCAGATAGTGAATATAGATTCCTTGTCCACCGCTGTAAGGGTTACTGCGATAACCCAGCAGGCATATTTTCAACCTGCGATCGACCAGAGGAGTTGGAATGGAGTCTGAATTTTCGGCGCTGGTAAGCATGCAATTCCTGTCTCAACACAACTGCCTTGTTAGGAGACAGCGCGACCGCGCCATTGGATTAACGCAGCCACAAAAAGAGCAGGGATTTTACGGATTTCGTTGAATAATTGTCAATTCAGGCGCAGGACCTATCAAACAGACTTGTTCGTCGCGTCTGATCGTCGCTGGTCGCGTCGCTTGTCTTCGTCTGTGATTACCTTCACCTTGAACAAGGATTCTGTTTCAACCCGGCGTTCACTAGCTTCCCTTCTTTCTGGGCCATAGGCTGGAGCTTCATGTTCCTCCGTGAACACATTTGCATAGAGATTTGCCACCCATTTCTGACCTTCCTGGGTACGTCGAAGGAAACGGACCCCTTCGGAGATGAAGGGAGTGACAACTTCCCAGAAGAACTTAGGATAACCGGCTCGTAAGTCTGCAGCAGTGGTATATCCCATCTTTGCGGCCTGGCCGGTTTCCTTAAACTCTGCAAACAGGGAGGAAATCTTTCGGATATAGGACGGATCTGCCAACTGCCCGATAAGATCCGCCG
>JAPUGI010000305.1 GCA_027292925.1 Gammaproteobacteria bacterium | reverse complement strand
CCCATGTGTAATGCGCCCACCACCACGAGATAGGTCCCGGTTGTGCTCGCATATTCATGTATCTTATCGGTCATCTTGATGTTTCTTTTGTCGATCAAAGTATCCATCTGCTTTGTTAGCTCTGGGTAACGTCTTGTAGATCGAAGCGTCAAATCGAGCATCTTGTCCGCGTCTCCGTCTTGCCATGCATCGACCAGGTCTTTCAAATCACCTGCCACTGTTTGTCTTTCTTCCAGAGATACTCTCAGCGACAATTCCTGCAGGGACATCGGATCACTTGACAGCATGTCTATCTGCTCACTAAACGTTTCCAGTTGCAGGATCTCCTTTTCTTCCTGCAGCGCAAGCTGCTGCAAGTATCGATCAATGCCAAGCTCAGCATCAAAGCCCAGTCTGGTCAGCTCCCGTTGCCCGATAGTAAGCATCAGGTACCAGGGTTTCATCTGTTCAACCTGGTCCAGAGCCATTCGGTTTGCCTCAAGATATTCCATAAGCAGTAACAAGGTATCTGGCTTAAGGTCGTTCTGAATCAAGTCGGGAGATGCATACATGCCTTTTTGCTGCATCACCTGATTCATCTCATAGGCGTTCAGCTTTGTCAGGTCTACTTCGAATACAACCTTGTCTGCTTTCTCGAATGCTTCCACGATAGGTGACGCTAGCGGATACATGTCTGGTTTCATCGCATGAATAGATCCCAGCAGATATATACGAGCTTCATCGCTTTCAAATGACCACAGGCAGAGATGACGTTGTTCAGAATTTGCGTTTTGGAATATCAGCAATCCAAAAAGGACTGCAGCCAATATTCCCATAACCCGGGCATAATTACTGTACATCGAACCCTCCAATATATACTGGACTTGACCACAACATATGGTCATCAGTTTGTTTTACTCTAACATAGTAATAATCGCCAATACCTGCGGAACGGGTATCGACGAAGGAAAATGAAAGCTGAGGTGACCTACCGGTGTTTGTCAGCTCAAAACGGACAAAGTCAGAATAGCCATTCACGTTTGTTGCACGAGTAATACTATTACTTCCAATATCATCCAGGGACAAGAGTTGTCTGATTCCGGGGGTTACTGCTGGGTCCCTTGTGCCGGGTAATAGGTCAACATCTTCAAATCCCTCCTTTATATTGATCTCAAACAGCACCTCCTGGTCAGCTATTTCATCTAACGAAAGGACAAAGCTGCTCTGCGTACCGTGTGTCCACGTAATAAAATCAACTCTTGCGGGTTCAGCCGGATTGATTGCAATTGCAGATTGACTCCTTTTCTCAATTCCTGAAGCTTTTATTGATGATATTCGCGCGCCAATGACACGGAGATAGCCCAGCCACTCCCTACCGTTTCTGGGAGTGTCCCAACCCGGCACTAGGGGTTTACTGTCTGAACCCATGGTGACTTTGACTTGAAGTGAACCTTCTGTGTCTTTAAATCGATAGTGATCTATAACCATGCCATTTCTGATAAGTTCAATTGCGTCTATTCCAGTCGTTGCAAATACTTCCCCAGAAATATGGCGTCTTTTTGATAGCTCTATTCTGCTGCCTGGATTCCCGCCGTTCACCCGCATAAGCAGAATTGATTTTGGACCGGATGTGACAAACGTGCGTCGTGCAGTAACGGCTTGCTGCCAGCTTTCTTCACCAACAATGAGAATAGCAGTCTGTGCCAGATCAACATTTTTGCCAGGTATATGCGAGGTCGGACTGGCAGTAAAACCGATGCGGTAACCCAGACCCGCGAAATACTGACCGAACCACTCGTATCCACTCGATCCTGACTGAATTTCGACAAGACTGGGTTTGAACAGTGAACGATGATCCATTGGTATTTCGGGTAATGCAATCACAATGGGTTGTTGATAAGGAATATGCAATCGATGTCCGCCTCTCGCCAGGGGCAGACTGACTTCCCGGGCTTCAGCACTCTTAAGAGGCAGGTAATTATCATGGTCAGTAATAAGCGTCAGGTCGAACAAGCCTTTGGATTGTATTTCAATTTCCTCAGGCGATTGTAGTCCGTCACTTCGATTTGAATGACCATGCAAATTTGCCCAGTGTATTCGTAGGTCGAGATCATCCCTCACCAGAATGGGATTAGAGTATCCGACAAGACCGCCGCCGCCTGACCTAACGGTAATATTGTGCAGTCCTTCTTGCTTGAAACTAAGCCCCTGGAGCAGTGTCACGTTATCAAACGAAGCGTCAATTCGGCGCTGGAACACCCCGTCCAACACTATTTCTAATGAAGGTGCCCTGCCTTGAGCAAGATTACCAAATTTATCTTCTATCCTGACGAAAAGAGAAAACAACTGATTGCTTTTGATGATCGAAGGAGCAACAACCGATATTCGTGCCGGTGCTCCCGCAACGACACTGAATGCTTCTACCGGAATGGTGTAAAAATGTCCTGAAGAATTCGTTCGAAAATACAGTGGCAAGGTCATTCGAGCAACTGGAAAGTCAGGTAGCTTAATGGCATTCCGGCCTACTCCATAGCGGATTGTCACTTCGTCACCTGCCTGCAGCTCTCCTTCAACTATCTCAATCAGCGGAAGATTAACCAGGCCAAAAGGGCTTCCATGTATTCCCCTGTGCACTACTCGCTTCATCTTCAACAGGACATCAGGATTATTACTGACTGCCGTGACGTAGTTTGCAAGCCGCTCATTGTCAGCTTGCAGACGTATGTCATGTTGCCAGTGTTTTGCTACCAATATGCCAGCACCCATCGATAGCGGCATGCCCACTGTATAGGTCTGTGTAATTTCTATTTTCTCGCCAACACCATTTAACTCGATTCGGTCCAGCTTGCTCGTTCCCAACTTATCCGGCGTGTCCTGCAACATCAATAATTCGTTTGCATAACCATCCAGTTCTTCAGACGGCTCTTCTGAAAAGTCGGCATATCCCGCGCGGACGATGGTAGGATAAAGTTCCACAGGCAACGAAACGCCATTGTCTTTAAGTTGCTGGCTCCACAGCAGGAGGAAGTTACTTTTGCGTGTTATCGAATCAGCCGTTAACCCGTCTTCGAGGTAGTAGTCTTCACGTGGTTCGGCGATAACTACCGCTGATAACACAAGCAAGCAAATTAAGGCGCAGGAACTCTTGAGCACAGTTACATGCAGGTTGTTAAATTTTGGCGCGAATAAAGGTCATTAGAGCCAGAGTATATATATCCCCTTTTTTACCGAGCTCTTCATTGATGGACTGGGCGGTTTTCTCATTACCGGGAATCATGATAGTTTCAACCTCAGCAGCACTGAGTTTCTTAGCAAAACCCATCGCCTGGAGTTTAGTCTCTTCGTCCTGTGCTACATAGAGAATAGCAAAGGCGGGAATATTTTTACCGCTAGCTACATGATGTATAGGTGAAGATTGTCTCCAGACCTCTTCATCACCTCCAAATATTAGTTGATGGTGACGCCGTTCAATAAAGCTCCCCAGTTCAATCATCAATCGATTGATATCAAAACTGGCTGTATCAATGGCGACCACACTCACGATATCTCCCAAGGATAGCCCAACAGCTTTCAGGTAACTATGGTTGGTTCCAACCAGGGAAACCAGGTGTGCCCCCGCAGCATGCCCCATGAGAATAATCTTGCTGGCATCCAGGCCGTATGTTTCTGCGTTGTTCTTAACCCACACGATGACGGAGGTAACGTCTTCCAGCTGGTCAAAGATTCGATACTCCCAGCGTAGTCGGTAATTCATACTGATAACGGCAATTCCCCGGGGCAGGAAGTAATCAGGTTTCCGGTGAATGTCAGCTTTATCGCCAAACAGCCACCCGCCGCCATGAACATAAATAATTACTGGAAGCTTATCCTGCTCACTTTGCCAATAAATATCCAGGGACTGCAAATCGCGGTCAGGCTGGGTTTCATCCACATAATAGATATCGCGGGTAATGTTGTACGGGGTTGTTTCCGACTCAGCTGCCGCCGATGTAAAAGCGAAAAGCAGACCGGTAAACCCACCCAGAAACTGCAGGAGCCGTCGCATCACAGTGAGGTCGCTGTACCTGCTTGAGTAAAGCAATTTTAAATCCAGTTTATCTGCTGCTTTAGTTGCCTTTACCTTAACATGTGAAGGATTGTAAGGAAATTCAAGAGTTGACCCCTGAAACGTGACTAGCCCCCAATCAGCTTCATTACTGTTACTTCACCCTGAAACGCGGTTTTCTTGTCGCCGAGAGCGCTTAAAAGGACTCCTTGCAGTTGTGGCAGTAGCTGGTGTGGAGGCAACTGCAGCAAATCACCAATATATTGCTTTCTAGCGCTGCTCAGGCAACCGTATAAATAACCGTCCGAAGACAGCCGCAAGCGCGTGCAAGAAGTGCAAAACGGCTCGCTCTCGTTTGCAATGATGCCAAAAACACCTTTGTCCGGAATGCTGAACCGTACCGCAGTCGAATCATAAGGTGCATCAGTGCGTTCAAATTCGTATCGGGCGCCAATAACATCAAGCAAAGATGCCATTGAAAAAAATTCAGCCCGGAACGTGCTGCTATGCAATAAATGGCCCATTTGCATCAGTTCAATAAAGCGAAGCTCAATTCCTCTGTCGAGGCAGTATTCCAGCAGCGGGAGGACGTCCCTGGCGTTCTGGTTGCGAAGCGGAACCATGTTGATTTTTATTTTGATGCCAAGCTCCAACATGGCGTCGATACCCGCCAGCACCGTATTGAGATCCCCTCCCCGTGCCAGCTGCTTGAATCGCAGAGGGTTCAAAGTGTCGAGACTAATATTTAGCCTGCCAATCCCGGATTCGGCAATGACTTCTTTTTTCTTAAGTAAAAGCTGGCCATTGGTGGTGAGGCTCACATCATCTAATGGCAGTTGCATCACGCCCAACAGAAATTTGTCAAATTTTGGCGTGACCAGCGGATCACCACCGGTGATTCGCAGTTTGTCGATCCCCGCGGCTTGTTGCAGGTAGGTGACCGCCCTGAGCAACTCGGTAGCTGAAAGTTCATTTTGCGCTTTCATAAGCCGCTTTCCATCCGGCACGCAATAGGTACATGCATAGTTACAGGCTGCCGTCAGGCTCACCCGCAAGTTTCGAAAGCGTCTACCAAGTTTGTCGACTATCATAATTTGAATCCCTTATGTGAAAATTATCGCACGGAATGAATTGATTACAAAGTTAGGTAAGAAACAGAGCCATCAGCTGTTCTTGACAAGAAGTATCTCCTTCCCTGTGCAACTTGTTAAACTAGCAACTTTGCTTGAATGGTTAAATTCTAGACGTGTTCGATTTCATCGCCCGTCCACTTGTTAACTGGCTCAATACTGAGAGGACATCACGTACCTTCCCGTTAAGCGACTACGAGCGTATCTGCTATGAGCTTAAGCCCTGCGATATCGTGCTGATTGAAGGAAGGTCCAGGGTCAGTGATGTCATTCGTTGGATTACCCAGAGTCCATGGACACATGCCGCATTGTATATCGGCCGCATCCATGACCTAGAAGATGATGACCTAATCCAAATCGTTAAGAACCACTATGATGGCGACGCTGGTGACCGTCTTGTGATTGAGAGCATCCTGGGTCAAGGTACCCTGGTTCAAAACCTGCAAGCTTATGAGAATGAACATATAAGAATATGTCGTCCATCGCGCCTGACATTAAAGGACAGCAAGCTGGTCAAGCGATATGCAATCAGTCGCCTGGGTGTAGACTATGACGTACGCCAGATATTTGACCTGGCCCGGTTTCTATTACCCTGGTTCATCCTGCCGAGAAGATGGCGCTCTACACTGTTTGAGTCCAGCAGATCTGCCAGAACTGTATGCTCTACCATGATCGCCGAAGCATTTGCTTATGTGCAATTCCCTATTCTTCCTCTGGTCAAGCAGTCAGATGACGACAACATGCAACTCTTTCGTCGCAACCCAAAATTATGCACACCGAGCGATTTTGACTATTCGCCCTACTTTGAAATTATTAAATATCCCTTTGTCGACTTCAGGCATGACCAGGACTATCACATGCTTCCCTGGGACGGTGAAAGTGAATTGTCCGAAGAGGAAAATAAACTATACATTGATGCAGATAATCTTCCAGATTCACGCGAGATTGAGGAGTCAATCACCGAAGCTATAGAGAAAAGCAAGTCAGCCCCAGTAGAAGGTGAATTAATACCCGGCAATAAAAACGAGGACTCAGGGAACGTCTGACCAATTAGCTCAGCGCTGAATGGAGCGCCTCAACAAAGTTGTTTACCCAGAATACTTTATTTGAACCTTTCACCAGGATTGTATCGCCCTCTTTTAAAGATTCCGCCAGTTCTATGAGGTTAATATCTGCGGCGGACGCATGGTGACCCCAATGAATATCACCCAGATGCTGCTTTGCATTGGCGAATCCTTCACCGACTGTAATGACGCCGTCAAGTTCGCCGCAGGCATCCAAAATAGAAGTGTGAAGTTGCTTGGCCTCGTCGCCGAGTTCCAGCATCTCTCCCAGCAGTGCCACCTTTCTTCCACGCTGGAACTGGCATAAGGCCTCAATTGCATAACGCATGCTGACTGGGTTGGCGTTATAGCTGTCGTCAATAATGAAGCGACCGGACACTTCCAGCAGGTTGCCCCTTCCCGTTGGCGGCTCCATGAAAGCCATGGATTCGCATGCCCGGGGTAAGTCTGCGCCCAACGCATAAACTACCGCCAGGCAACCTAATGAAGTGAGTACCCGGTGTTCGCCACAGGTGGGTAATTGAAAACCATATTTTTTACAATCAATGGTAAAGTGCACCTGGGTCATGTTTTTTTCGAACGAAACCTGGGCCGATACCGTAGAAGATTCAGAGTATCCAAAAGTCACGATATTGTTATGACTTACCCCTTCAAGGTCGATATTTTCGTGCACAACCAGCACGCCATCATCATTGAGCCCCCGGGTAATGGATAACTTTTCCCGTCGAATACTGTCAATGTTGTCAAAACTTTCCAGATGTGCAGGGAGTACATTCAGGACCAAAGCAACATCAGGGTTCACCAGTCGACTCAACGGCTCAACTTCGCCAGGACGGTTCATACCGATTTCAAATATACCGAATTCGGTATCTCGCGGCATCCGCGCCAGGGACAAGGGTACGCCCCAGTGATTGTTGAAACTGCCAATTGAGGCGTGGGTTTTCGCTTGTTGATTCAACATATTTTCGAGCCAGCTTCGGGCAGTCGTTTTTCCACTGCTGCCTGTTATGGCAACGACTTTTCCTGCCATGCGATGCCTGCCCGCCTCGCCAAGACACCAGAGTCCATCCAGCGTATTTTCTCTTCTTATTTCAGGCAGCGAGCAATCGGTGCCTCTTGAAACCAGCAGTGCCGAGGCTCCGGATTTTTCTGCGAGTTGAACAAACTCATGACCGTCTCTATGATCACCTGACAGTGCGATAAACAGGTCGCCTGCAGCAAGTGTGCGTGTGTCAATACTGATACCGCTGATATCTGGCCCGCTTGTGATCTGGTCCACGCCACAGGCAAGCACTAATTCGCTCCAGGTCCAGAGGGTCATATTATGGTCTTTGCTCGGCTATTTCTGGCGCAATCAAGTGATGTACCATGCTATAGGCGCTCTCTTTTCCCTGGTAATAGCCCCGAATCTTAGTCTGCACCTCATATCCATGGGCTTCGTAAAAGCTTATCGCAATCTTGTTGGTACTCCTGACTTCCAGATTGATCCTGGCTATACCTGCGACCTGTGCGGACTCTTCAAGCCATTTCAAGAGTGCATGACCCGTAGCCCGGCGGCGCAATTCGGGACGAACTGCCAGCAGGTTTAGATGACAATGGGTTTCATGAAACTCCATCACTGCGAAGCCAGCAAGTTTCAATCGTGTACGAGCGACGATAACGACACAATCAGGGTGCAGGATCGTGTCAAGAACGCGTTTTCTACGCCAGGACCAGTTCAATCCGTTTTCAATCAAGTCCCGTGACATCTCAGCGATGGCTTTCGCATCTCTCCGCCGTGCTACGGAAATCTCGATACTAGGATCCATCTCGAGTCTCCCTAGCTTTCACTGTACGCCTCAGCCTGTTCACGAAGCAGGTATTTCTGCACCTTGCCTGTGGAAGTTTTTGTCAGAGGACCAAATATTACCGTTTTCGGGACCTTGAACCTGGCGAGTTCTTCACGGCAATAGTCTATGACCTCCTGCGCATTCAGTTGCTCCCCCGTTTTTAGTGTCACGAAGGCACACGGATGTTCACCCCACTTCTCATCTGATTTTGCGACCACCGCAGCCTCAAGAATTTTCGAATGTTTGAACAGAACATCTTCTATCTCGATGCTGGAAATATTCTCCCCACCGCTAATAATGATGTCTTTCGATCGATCCTTGATCTGGACGTATCCGTCAGGATGGCAAACCGCAATATCGCCTGAATGAAACCAGCCACCTTTAAATGCCGCCCTGGTAGTTGAGGGATTTTTGAGATACCCCTTCATAACAATGTTGCCACGCATAAAAATTTCACCCTGGGTTTCACCGTCCCAGGGAACAGGCTCCAAAGTCTCGGCATCGGCAACCATCATCTCCCCGGCCAACACCGAGGAAATACCCTGCCTTGCTTTGAGTGATGCTTTTTCGTTCGCAGACAGGCCATCCCATTCCGGTTTCCAGGCAGAAACCACCATCGGTCCGTAGGTCTCTGTCAAACCATAAACCTGGATGACATCAAACCCGAGTTCCTCCATACCTTGGATGACAGCAGCAGGTGGTGCAGCACCAGCTGTCATCACCTTGATCCCGGATCTAAGATCTTCCTTCAGCTCATCCGGAGCATTGATCAATGTATTGAGCACCACCGGTGCACCGCAAAAGTGAGTCACCCCATTAGCTCGAATTGATTCAAATATCGCCTCTTCGTGCACATGCCGTAAACAAATAGTCGTGCCAACGGTAGTCGCCAACGTCCACGGAAAACACCAGCCATTGCAGTGGAACATGGGGAGTGTCCAGAGATATCGAGGATGCAACTCCATTCCCCAGGATAATGCATTATTCGCAGCATTCAGGTATGCGCCGCGATGGTGGTAGATCACACCTTTCGGATCCCCCGTGGTGCCGGAAGTGTAATTAAGAGAAATTGCGTCCCACTCATCGCTGGGTCGTATCCAATCAAAATCTGCATCCCCTCCTGCCACAAGGTCATCATAGTTTGATGAGCCCAATAGCTCGCCTTGATCAAATAGTGGGTCAAGTATATCGATAACGATGATATCCCTTTGCAACAAAGCCAGTGCTTTCTTGATTACCGGCGAAAACTCCCGATCGGTGAGCAGTACTTTTGCTTCTCCGTGGTCCAGGATAAATGCAACGATACGTGCGTCCAACCTGGTGTTGATGGCATTCAATACGGCACCAGCCATGGGAACCGCAAAATGTACTTCAAACATTTCAGGTATATTAGGCAACATGGCTGCAACGGTGTCTCCGCGGCCAATACCAAGTGACGTGAGGGACGAGGCTAATCTGACGCAGCGTTCATACATTACTCCCCAACTGCGGGACAGTTCACCATGTACGATTGCTTCATTGTCCGGATACAAACTGGCTGCACGACGCAAAAAACTCAAGGGTGTCAATTGCTCATGATTCGCTGCGTTCCTGGACAATTCCTGATCGTAGATGGAGATAGCAGTCATAAATCTTCCTTCTTTGGCAGTCATCAAGTTACCATTAAAATTCTAGCCTGACGACGTCTGATTAAAAACCTATGTCCCAAATAAAAACCCTGCTGTTTGACCTGGGAGGAGTTCTGGTGGAACTCCCTGGTGTCGCTAAAATGATGTCATGGTCCGATCTTGCTGAGGATGAAATCTGGCGTCGCTGGACGCATTCCACTTCAGTGCGAAAGTTTGAAACGGGAGACTGCTCTGCAGACGATTTTTCCAGGCAAATAGTTGAGGAGTTCTCACTCACGGTCTCTCCAGAACGCTTTCTGGAAGCGTTTATAGCATGGCCTGTTCCGTATCCAGGTGCCTGTGATCTGCTTGAGCAACTCTCCACCAGATTCAGGATGGCCTGCCTGTCGAACACTAACCCCCTGCACTGGGAAAAGTTCGAAAATGAGTCTGAATTGTTATCACATTTCCACATCACCTTGCCTTCACACATTACACGAAAGATGAAACCTGACGTGGAAGTTTTTTACCATGCACTTGATGTGCTGGACCAGAATCCCGAGAGCATTTTTTTTATGGACGATAACCAGCAAAATATCGATTCAGCCCGGGAAGTGGGCATACAGGCCGAATTGACCCGGTCCCTTTCCGGCGTTGTTGAAATTCTGGAAGCAAGAGGCTTATTACCAGGGCATACAAGGCAGGTTGGACCAGTCTCCTAGAACCTATTATCAGACCCTCTCGGGCTATGTTAGGATTTCCGATTGAAACCTCACCGGATACTCATGTATGACCCGTTTTATTAAAGGCTTGTGGAATGCCGTTACGGCAACGAAAAATGCCACGGGCAATATTGTATTTTTACTTCTCCTTTCACTCCTCGTATATGCTATTTTTTCTTCAGATAGAATAGGCGTTCCCGATTCGACGGCACTAATTCTCAATCCTACCGGGATTATCGTCGACCAGAAAAGAGCGATCGATCCTATAAGTGAATTTTTGTCAGGCTACGAAGAAAAGGAGGATTCTGAAACGCTTCTAAGGGACATTCTCGAAGCGCTTGACACTGCAACCACCGACGACCGCGTTAAGTCGCTGGTGCTTGACTTACATCATTTTCGTGGTGCCTCCATGAGTAAGCTGGAGGAAATTGGTGTAGCAATCGGAAAGTTCAAGGCATCCGGGAAACCGGTGTTCGCGTTTGCACCAAACTATAGCCAGGGGCAGTATCTTATCGCTGCTCATGCGGACAAGGTATATCTAGACCAGCAAGGTTTCCAGACATTCGGTGGTGTTTTTCTCACCGGTCTTAGTCTTTATCCAACCTATTTCAAATCCGCATTGGAAAAGTTAAAGATTAACGTTCACGTATACAAAGCTGGCCTGTACAAGGGTGCTGTAGAGCCGATTTTGCGCGATGATATGTCGGAAGCCGCAAAGGAAGCTAATGCGGGCTGGATCGGCGTACTTTGGGATCAGTACCGTGACACAATCGTGATGCAAAGAGGCATCACCAGCGAATCATTCGCACGATACACAAATCAATATGACGAGCTTCTGGCTAGCATCGATGATGATTCTGCCCGGCTGGCCGTACAGGAAGGATTCGTCGATGACATCATCTCAGTCGATGCTTGGCGCAAGGAAATGCAATCCATTGCCGGCGTTTCTGGAAAAACATACAAACAAATTTCCTACAAGAACTATCTCCTGGCCACCAGATCTCCCATCTCTGTCATTAATCCTTCATCGGAAAAAATAGCTGTCATCACTGCTATCGGAACAATTTTCGATGGAGAACAGCCTGCCGGAGAAATCGGTGGTGATTCAATATCCAAGTTGATTCGCCAGGCCAGGGATGACAACCAGGTGAAAGCCCTGGTGGTGCGGATTGACAGCCCGGGCGGCAGTGCTTCGGCATCAGAACAGATCCGAGGCGAACTCGAACTCACCCAGCAGAGTGGCAAGCCAGTCATCGTATCGATGAGTGGGTATGCAGCATCGGGAGGCTACTGGATCGCCAGTACTGCGAATAAGATATTTGCAGCAAGTACCACTGTGACGGGTTCAATCGGCGTGTTTATTCTGTGGCCAACATTTGAACAAAGTATCACAGAATTGGGAATAAACTCTGATGGCATCGGCACCACCAGCCTGAGCGGTGCGTTTAATTCCTTGGAAGAGATTAATCCGGCACTGCAAAAAATTTGGGAACTTAAAGTGAACAGTATTTACCAGAAGTTTCTGGGACTTGTCGCCAAAGGACGCGAAATGTCGGTAGATGACGTGGACAAGATTGCACAGGGCCGTGTGTGGGCAGGTCAAACTGCAGTTGAATTAGGTCTTGTGGATTCCATTGGCGACCTGAATGACGCGATTCAATCCGCGGCATTGTTGGCTGATATCGAGGACTATGACGTTGTTTACCTGGAAAAAGAACTGTCGGCTAAGGAACGTTTGTTCAAGCAAATACTTAATTCCAGCCTCAAGATGGTTCATACGGCGACCGATGGTGTCCGTAGCCAGTGGCAATTACTGGGCAAAGTTCCCAGGGAAATCACCGACATCCTGCAGATGAGCCGTTCCCCGGGAATCTACTTGCAATGTATCTATTGCAGGGTCAACTGAAAAACCATTAGAAGGGGATATGTTATGAATCGAATATTGAAAGTTCTTATCGTCATTGCTGGCTGCGTTTTTCTCAGCAGCTGCGGTGGTCAGGACGAGGAAGCTGCCGCTACGTCTGCCGCAGAAGCAGCACCCAGTCCAGAAAGAGCCAATAATCCCCTGGCCAGACAGCAACAATTAATCAGAGATTCAAAAAGTATCCAGGGTATTTTGGATAAGAATGCAGAAGAGAAAAAGAAGGCGCTTGATAACATCAATTAGGGAGGATTGATTTAATTATCCGCATCAACGCGTTTTCTCATTTGTTTTTGCCGGCTCTGGCGGCGTTTGTTATCCATTCTTCTTTGTTTGGAAGCCCTCGGCACTTTTGTTTTTTTTCGATCTTTCCTGGCAGTCTGGGCTACGCCTAGTAGACCATCGAAACGCCGTAGTGCATCCTCGCGGTTTTTCTCCAGGCTCCTGTAACGACGCGCCTTAATGATGATGACTCCATTCGACGTTATTCGCCGATCAGACAGTTGCAGCAACTGGTTCTTAACTTCATCTGGAAGCGATGACTTTGTTATTTCAAAACGAAGATGCACCGCGGTTGCAACCTTGTTTACATGTTGGCCGCCCGGTCCGCTTGCGCGAATAGCCGTCATCTCGATTTCCTGTTCAGGAATATCGC
>JAPUGI010000304.1 GCA_027292925.1 Gammaproteobacteria bacterium | reverse complement strand
AAAGTCAATGTTTTTTTCACCGCCCCCACTGCATTCCGTGCGATTCGTAAGGAAGATCCTTCTGGTAAGTTTCGTACGCACTATGATTTGTCATACCTGAAAACCCTGTTCGTTGCAGGTGAAAGGACAGATCCATCGACTTATCACTGGCTATGCGACTCATTGAAGATTCCAGTGGTAGATCACTGGTGGCAAACCGAGTCCGGTTGGCCCATTGCAGGCAATCCCATTGGCATTGAACCCCATGAATGTAAGGCAGGTTCAGCCTGTCTGCCTATTCCGGGATCTGACATCCAGATCTTATCTCCAGAGCATCGTCGGCTTCCCGCCAATGAGGAAGGGGACGTCGTTATCAAGCTGCCGTTGCCTCCAGGCTGGCTGCCGACAGTCTGGGGAGATCATCAGCGTTACATCGATGCCTACCTTGTACAGCACGAAGGTTACTATTTAACCGGCGACGGTGGGTATTTCGATGAAGATGGCTATCTGTTCATTATGGGCAGGACCGATGATGTAATTAATGTCGCAGGCCATCGACTTTCCACCGGGGAGATGGAAGAAATTGTTGCGTCACATTCTGCAGTAGCCGAGTGTGCAGTGATAGGCATTGAAGACAGGGACAAGGGCCAGATCCCGGTTGGTTTGTTACTGCTGAAAGATGGCGCGAATATACCTGAAGAGGAACTTGAACAGGAACTTATCAATATGGTACGCAAGCAGATTGGCGCGTTCGCAAATTTCAAAAAAGCGTCAGTAGTGCCAAGGTTACCCAAGACCAGGTCGGGGAAAATCCTCCGTCAGGTAATGCGAAAAATTGCAGATGGAAAGGAATACGAGACTCCAGCCACCATTGATGACCCGGTGATACTCGATGAAATAAAGGCTGCATTGCTGCGTCATAATATTGGACTAATTTCAGAGAGGAGTAATTGAGATAGCGCCTACAGCGCGGATATCGTCTATATTTGCAGTTCATCGGGATTAAGGAACCATACTAGAGTAGTGCAGTTCATCTGATCTAGTAGTGTCTGCATGGTAAATGCCTGTATAATCTGGGCTGTCCATAACCAAGTTTAGCCATGATTATTGTCCACGGGACATTCCCGATAAAACCAGAATTAAGAGATGACGCACTTAAAATGATGCGGTGTATGGCGACAGCCAGCAAAGCTGAGTTTGGCTGTATCACCTATGAGTTTTATGTCGGCCTGTCCGATCCCAATACATTGTTGTTGTTCCAGGAATGGGAATCTGTTGAAGCGTTGCAAGGGCACTTCGAGACCAATCATATGGAAAACTTCCTGAGGGAATTGCCTGACGTCCTCAATGGCGAGGTGTCAACCCGGCGCTATGAAGTCAGAGTTACCAATGATCTGCGTGATGAGCATCAGGAAATTGAACACGAACTGATGACCCGGTTCGAGTACCACGAAAAAATTGTTCACTAGATAGTAAGTAGCAATTTCCAGTATCGTGTGAAGGAACTATCCCCAACGAAATCTGAATATCGGCAAGAACCAGATAGTTCCCGTTCGGAAAGTAGCAATTTCCAGTATCGTGTGAAGGAACTATCCTCAACGAAATCTGAATATCGGCAATAACCAGATAGTTCGAATCTGAGCACGAACTAAATAATTTTCAGCACCTGCTCCGGTGGTCTGCCCAGCAACGCCTTATCCCCACAGACTACAATTGGTCTCTGTATCAAAATGGGTGCGTCTACCATTGCTTTGATAATGTCAGCATCAGATAAATCGGTGTTGTTCAGTTGCATCTCTTTGTATTCTGGTTCTCCGGTTCGCAGCAGTTCTCTTGGTGTCATACCTAACAGGCCAACAAGTGTAGTAAGTTCGGATGCAGTGGGGTTACGTTCAAGGTACAGGATGATTTCAGGGTCAAATTTTCTGTCTTTCAGCAACTCGAGAGTCTGCCTGGATTTAGAACAGCGAGGATTGTGATAAATTGTAACTTTTCTCATAGCGCCTGCGGCTGATTGTGTAAAGAGTCTGTGACGGATTGTTGTAAGAGTCGCCTAGTCATCATTTAGAGGCGCATTGTAGTGGTGTGAACCCCGGGCAACAAGGAGGGCGTGTGTTTGGAAAAGTAAAACGAATCGTGGGGCAATCCTGGAATCTGTTTCGCTTCATCTTGCGGCATTATGTTGAGGACAGTTGCCAGACCACGGCATCGGCCCTGACCTACCAAACGTTATTTGCGGTCGTACCTGCGCTTACAGTCATGTACACCGTGCTTTCAACATTTGAATCCTTTGGTGGTATGGGCAGGATTCTGGAGGATTTCATCTTCACCAATGTAGTTCCTGAGAACGTCGCGGTTGTGCAGGATTATCTACGAGGCTTTTCGGAAGATGCGCAGAATCTGAGTATACCGAGTGCAATATTCCTGGCGGTCACTGCATTTTTGATGTTGTTCACCATAGAGCGGACATTTAGCGAGATCTGGCGTATCAAGGAGCCGAGGCACGGCTTGCAACGCCTGATGATGTATTGGGCAGTCCTCTCTTTTGGACCTCTTCTGGTTGGAGCTGGAATTGGGGTGACAACCTATATCCTGTCGCTCCCGCTGATCAGCGATGTGGCTGATTCTCCTGCATTCCTGCTATTCCTGCCGGTACTTCTTAGTGCCTCCACATTTACACTTGTTTTTGCAGTTGTACCCAATACATTGGTGCCGCTCCGGCACGCGGTTATCGGAGGTGTGCTGGTCGCCGCCGGTTTTGAGAGCGCTAAATTCATGTTCGTATTTGTTATGTCACGTTCTGATTTTGAATTGATCTATGGCGCTTTTGCTGTTGTGCCACTTTTCCTGCTTTGGATTTACGTGTCCTGGACCATCGTGCTGATGGGTGCGGAATTAGTGAAAAGCCTGGGTGTATATCGGTTTAAAGGAAGCGACAAGTTGGAAGATCCGCTGTTCCAGGTGCTAATTATTCTTGATGTCTTTCACCAGGCCCACCAGAAAGGTCAAGTGGTGACGGAAAATAGAATCCGCGATCTTGGTTCAAGAATTGATCTTGAGATGTGGAGTGAATATCGCCAGCAGTTGGTGGCGCTAAACCTGATCAGGCCGGTAGAAAAAGGTGGGCTGGTGTTGTTGAAAGACCTGAGTGAAATCACCATATGGGAATTGTACGAAAAATTACCCTGGCCCTTGCCAGCGCAGAGCATTGATGGCAAATCGGGCTGGGAGGCGACACTTTCGGAAACTTTCAAATCAATTTCCGGTCGCAATCAGGGTGTTCTTGGGACTGACCTGGAGAGCCTGTTTCGATCACAACATCAGACAACCCCGGAGTAAACTGGATGCGGAAATCGTTAGTTATGACCTTCACCATGCTGTTGCTGACTTCCTGCCAGCAACCCGACTTTCTTGATACGCAAGGGCATGGCTATCGTTATGCTGATCTTGAAGGAAAATGGTTGATAGTAAATTACTGGGCAACCTGGTGTGGCCCATGCATAAAAGAGATTCCCGAGTTGAATAAAATTGCAGCCGAGCATCAGGACGATGTGCAGGTCTTTGGTGTGAATTTTGATGAACCCGATGCTGACGAAATGCAGGCACAGGTTGAAAAGATGAAAATTGAATTTCCGGTCTATGCCATTGATCCGGCGGTTGAACTGGGTATTACGAAACCTGATGTGTTACCGACGACCTTCGTGTTTTCCGCAGATGGTAACTTGCACGCGACGCTTACTGGCCCGCAGACTGAAGATTCTCTTCTAGGGGTACTGGGTATCGCCATTGTGGAGGAACATTTGAGTGAACGATAATTTCCATGGAGGTTGCTATGCCATCTCCGGGTACTGAGGGCGTCAAACGAGGGTACGTCATTCCGATTGGCGGTTCTGAAGAAAAATTTAATAGCCGGGCTATTTTGTCCCGCTTTGTAGACCTGTCAGGGGGCAGCGTAGCACGGATTGCTGTGATACCCACCGCCTCAGAACTTGAGGACACCGGCGACAACTATGTTGATATCTTCCGGGACCTTGGGGCCAGTGAAGCCACCGCACTGGTGATTAACCAGCGGGCAGATGCACAGTCTGACGATCAGCTGGCTATTTTGGAACAATCCAGTGGTATCTTTATTACAGGTGGTAATCAGCTTCGCCTGTCGACTATCCTTGGGGGTACGCCAGTCGCGCGGGCTATTCGCAGGCTTAATGCGACAGGTACGCACGTCGCCGGGACATCGGCTGGTGCTGCCATTATGTCCGAGCACATGATTGCCGGTGGTGAATCTGGGGCAACTCCCAGGCAGGGATCTGTCAGTCTAACGCCAGGCCTTGGGCTTACCAACCGGCTGGTTATCGATCAACACTTTCGAGAGCGGGACAGGTTAGGCCGGTTACTGACAGCGATAGCCTACAATCCGTTCCTCATTGGACTGGGCATTGACGAAGACACGGCTGCGTTTATTGATCCTGAAGGTGTGTTGCATGTCGAGGGATCGGGCGCGATTACGGTGATTGATCCGGGTGAACTTGAGTATTCGAGTATGGACAGTGCCGAGCAGGGTGACACAATCAGCCTGATTGGAATGCGGGTACATGTCCTGGCTAAAGGTTGTAGTTACAGTCTGGCAACCGGCGTGGCTGCATTCGCAAAAAAGCCAGGTTCCCTAGAAGAAAAATGAACCTGGTGATTGCGGGAGAAACGATTCTATGAAAATTACTTCCAGTAATGTTTATGTGGGTCCAAACATCTACGCCAACTTTCCTGTAATACGGCATGTAGTCGATCTTGGAGTTTTGGAGGAATGGCCTTCGGTTCGCCTGGGACCTGACTTTACAGACCAATTGTTGGGAAAATTGCCTGGCCTCGTCGAACACGGATGTTCCTATCGAACTCCCGGTGGATTTGTTCGCCGTTTAACTGAAGACGAGGGTACCTGGATGGGGCATATCTGGGAGCACGTGACGCTTGAGCTTCAAAATATGGCTGGTTCAGATGTCAGTTTTGGGCGCACGAGAAGTACTGGTGAACCCGGTTGCTATAACATGGTATTTGCCTACAAACAGCGGGACGTTGGCCTGGAAGCATCAAGGATTGCTCGCCAGCTGTTGCTGGATCTGTTGCCGGAAGAAATTAAATCTGAAGTGGCAGAATCTATTGAAGAAGATTTTGACGCGGATGACGAGATCGAGAGTTTTGTACGGTTTGCCCAGAGAAAGGAATTCGGTCCAAGTACGGAATCTTTGGTAGCTGCAGCGGAAGATAGAGGCATACCCTGGATCAGACTGAACCAATATTCATTAGTGCAATTTGGCCATGGCAAATACCAGCAGCGGATCCAGGCCACGATTACCAGTGAAACACACCATATCGCTGTGGAAATAGCCTGTGACAAGGAAGATACACACAGTTTATTGCGTGATCTCGGACTTCCAGTACCCCAGCAGATCGTGGTTTATAGCGAACGAGAGGCTCTCAGGGCGGCACGTCGAATAAATTTCCCCGTGGTGCTCAAACCGTTGGATGCTAATCACGGCCGCGGTGTTTCCATCAACCTTGAAACTGAAGACCAGGTGAAGGTCGCCTTCGAGGATGCGAAAAAGAACGGGACCAGCAAGGCGGTTCTGGTTGAAAGTTACGTGCAAGGATTTGATTATCGGATGTTGGTGGTAAATGGCGAACTGGTGGCGGTCGCAAAAAGAATTCCCGGACACGTTCTTGGCGACGGTAAGAAAACAGTTGCCGAATTGGTCGAGGAAGTTAATGAGGACCCAAGACGCGGCATTGGCCATGAAAAAACGCTGACGCGCCTTGAATTCGATCATCAGGCGAAACGTCTGTTGGCGGAGTCAGGCTTTGATGCCGATACGGTGCTTGCCAAGGGTGAAGTATTCTATTTACGTTCCACCGCCAATTTGTCAACTGGTGGTACTGCTGTTGATGTTACAGACATCGTTCATCCCGACAATCGGGAAATGGCGGTGCGTGCTGTCAAATCAATAGGTCTTGATGTGGCAGGTGTTGATTTTCTTAGCAGTGACATTTCAGACTCATACAAGGACGTTGGTGGTGCAATTGTCGAGGTAAATGCAGCGCCCGGATTCAGAATGCATGTTGCGCCCAGTGAAGGGCAACCACGAGATGTCGCGGGGAAAGTGATGGACATGCTGTTCGATGTTGGTGCGCCTTCCAGAATTCCAATCGCCGCTATTACAGGCACAAATGGGAAGACAACTACCGCTCGAATGTTGGCACACGTGATGAAGGCAGCGGGACATGTTGTCGGCATGACGTCAACCGATGGAGTTTACATCGATGGTCACTTGACAGTTAAGGGCGATATGACTGGCCCAACCTCCGCCCAGATTGTTCTTCGGGATCCTGATGTGGACATGGCGGTGATGGAAACGGCCCGTGGCGGAATATTGAGAAGCGGTCTTGGCTATCAGGCCTGTGATGTTGCAGCTTGCCTCAATGTCGCCTCGGATCATTTGGGATTACGGGGAATCGACACCCTGGAGCAGTTGGCTCGAGTCAAACGGGTGGTTGTAGAAGCTGCGACTGATACCGTCGTGCTGAATGCAGATGACTTGCTTTGCCTCGAAATGGCCGATTATACCCAGGCCAAACGATTGTGCTACGTGACGCTCGATCCTACTCACGGATTGGTTCGTGAGCACATTCGGTCGGAAGGACTGGCCGTTGTTCTGGAGCAAGGTATCAATGGCGAGATGATCACCATCTTCGATAAGGGTGCGCACATTCCACTTCTTTGGACCCATTTGATCCCAGCTACACTCGAAGGAAGAGCCATCCATAACGTACAGAACGCCATGTTCGCGGCCGCCATGGCTTATGCCATGGGCAAGTCTCTTGAAGATATCCGCCATGGTTTAAGAACATTCAGTACATCCTTCTTCCAGGCGCCGGGGCGCATGAACGTATTTGATGAACATCCCTTTAAGGTCATCCTTGACTATGCCCACAACCCGGCGGCACTTGCAGTGATGTGCAAGTTGTCGGATCGTTTGGATGTGACAGGCCGACGGGTATGTGTCATGTCTTCTCCCGGTGACAGGCGCGATGAAGATATTCTTGCCCTGGCAGATACTGCGGTTGGACATTTTGAGCATTTCATCTGTAAAGCAGACGATAACCGCCGTGGACGGGGTGATGAAGAAGTGCCGGAAATGATGCGGCAGCAATTGCTTAAACAGGGTGTTAGTGAAAGCGCCGTTGAAGTCATTGCGGATGAACAGGCAGCGGTGACCCACGCCTTAGCGAGTTGCAACGAAGGAGATCTGTTAGTTGTTTTTGGCGATGATATTACGCGTTGCTGGAAGCAGATCATACATTTCGATTCAGAAGAGTCTCAATCACCAACTGTAGTCGCTGACAAGACCACGGCCCCAGACGGCTCTAAAGACAAGTTTGAGTTACCAGACGGTCAATCGCTGATCAGTGATGAACGAGGAGTACGTATTGCCCGGCACGAAGATGGTGATGATTGACTTCGAGGGTAGACGACTCACCGGTGCCAATTTCTTCTGCGGAGAACCAGCCGCATTAGTTGACGTACAGCTTCCCGCAGACAACCTTGATAAGGTGCTGTCTAGATGGCATGACACGATAGAAGAACTCCACACGATCCTGGACCGACCAATACCGAAGATTGGCCATCGCTTACATGACAAGGGGCAGAGTCTATATTTTACGGCACCAATTGATGCCCTTTACTCAGCCATCGAGTTGAGCGAAACGGCTCTTTTGGTAGCGCTGGGCGAAATACAACCTGAACAGCTCACCGAATCCGGGCATCAAACTCATGTCGAAAGACTGATGGAGCTATTTGAGGATGAGGCAAGGCCTGATCTTCTTCGACTTCAACAGCAGGCACAACTACATGAGGTTCCGTTTCTCTGGGATGATGATCTGGTGTCACTAGGCTACGGAATACATTCCAGGAGTTGGGCGCAAGACGAATTGCCAGATCCAGAAGAATTGGATTGGAAACAACATGGCAAAATCCCCCTGGCCTTTATTACCGGTACGAATGGCAAGTCAACCACGACTCGACTGTGCAGCCAGATATTGAAAGCTGCCAATCTAACAGCAGGGTTTAGCTCTACGGATGGAATATGGGCTGGGGAGAATTGTCTGGATCAAGGTGATTATTCAGGTCCTGGAGGAGCCAGGGAAGTGCTTCGCAACGGGGAGGTAGACGCCGCCATACTTGAGGTGGCACGTGGTGGATTGTTACGGCGGGGAGTTGGAGCAGAAGATGCAGATGTCGCTCTCATCACCAACGTGGCAGAAGATCATCTCGGAGAATACGGAGTCAACACGCTGGAAGAATTGATCGAGGCAAAGTTTATCGTCCGCAAGGCGTTAAGTTCGACCGGTAAGTTGGTTTTGAACGCAGATGACGCGGGTATCGTGAATTTCGCTGCTGGCCTGGATCAGGACATGGTCTGGTACTCGCTGGATCGAACTAATGCCGTGATAGAAGCTCAGGTTGATCGGGGTGAAACGGTGTTATTTGTAAACAAGAATCACCTTTGCCTGATGACCCAGGGCGAGCTGGTTGATATTTGTCCTGTGAACGAAATACCGATTACCCTGAATGGCGCAGCACGGCACAATATTTCAAACGCCCTGGCTGCCAGCGCCGTTTGCTGGCAACTGGGGATTAAAACAGACTTTATTCGAGAGGGATTGATAACTTTCGCAGGCGACCGGCATAACAACCCTGGCAGGGGTAATCTGCTACACATTAATAACATCTCGATCATGGTAGATTTTGCTCATAACCCTCATGGGTTAACCGCCGTGGTTGATACTCTCCTACAGCTTCCCGCCAGGCGTCGACTGGTAATGCTCGGACACGCGGGTGACCGCAGCGATGATGATATCCAGGCGCTGACCCGGGTTGCCATGCGTTTGAACCCTGAACTGGTTGTTATCTATGAGTTGGAAGATTACCTGCGTGGTCGGGAGGTTGGCGAAATTCCACGTATCATTAGTGACACCCTGGCAGATGGCGGATTTGCGTCTGAATGCATTGCTTTAGCGAGCAACCCAGTTGCTGGTACGAAGCTCGCATTACACTGGGCCAACGAGGGAGATTTTCTGCTTCTGTTGGTACTGGGAGACAGGGACCTGGTGTTGGATCTTCTGGAAAGTCGTCAGTTCTGATTGAACAAGTATCGAGTGGCCCAAGAGTTGAAATTGGTGTCCTGACGCCCGATCGCCTGATAAAGTCGGCAACTTCTGGGGGTGGCTTAGCGCACCTAGATGCAAAGTTCTGATTGAATAAGTTGGTGCAGATGTTCCACCAACCCCTCAAGAGAAAGATCGTTCGATTCTCCGGATTTTCTATTGACGTATTCGATGACGCCGTTTGCCAATCCTCTTTCGCCGACAACCAGACGGTGGGGAATACCGATCAGTTCGGCATCAGCAAACTTGGCGCCTGGCCGGTGGCTTTCACGATCGTCGAGTAGTACCTCTATGCCAAGCCCGGCTAATTCGGTGTAGAGTTTCTCCGCCGTGGCTGCGACTTCCTCCGATTTGTGAGCATTGATTGGAATAATGACCACATGGAAAGGTGCGATGTTGGTGGGCCAGATGATGCCCCTGTCATCGTGTTTTTGTTCAATGACAGCGCCCACTAGTCGTGAAACTCCCATCCCATAACAACCCATGCTCATGGTGACTGACTTGCCATTCTCATCGAGCACCGTGGCATTCATCGGGGTTGAATATTTCTTGCCCAGTTGAAAAATGTGCCCAACCTCAATTCCGCGTTTGAACTGGAGAATTCCCTGTCCGTCGGGACTGGGGTCTCCCTCAACTACATCCCTGATATCAAAGACTGAGTATGCGGGGACATCACGAGTCCAGTTCACATTGGTTAAGTGGTAGTCATCCTTATTTGCACCACAGACAAAATTGGCCAGGGCGGCGGCGCTTCGGTCAGCAAATATCGGCAAGTCCAGGTTTACGGGTCCAATAGAACCCAGCCCGCAGCCAATAGTCCCGGTAATTTCGGTATCTTCTGCCATGGACAGAGGTGAAGCAATGCCTTCAATTTTTTCGGCCTTTAACGGGTTCAACTTGTGGTCACCACGCAGTACCAATGCCACCAGGGGTTCATCTTCACCCTTGACGATCAGCGTCTTCACCGTGGATTCTGCAGGTACGGTAAGGAATTCCGCCAGCTGCTCTATTGTATGTACTTCGGGGGTGGCGATCTCCGTCAGATCACCTGGCGTTGCCCCGTCATTTTCCGGTGCAAGGGCTTCAGCGAGTTCAACATTAGCCGCGTAATCGCTCTCGGAACTAAAGGCGATCCTGTCCTCGCCGGAATCCGCAAGAACATGGAATTCTATTGATGCACTGCCACCGATGCTACCGGTGTCTGCCATTACGGGACGAAAATCCAGTTGCATTCGATTCAGGATATTGCTGTAGGCGCCATACATTAACTGGTAGGTTTCCTCCAGGCTTTGCTGGTTGACGTGAAATGAATACGCGTCTTTCATCAGGAATTCCCGTGCGCGCAGCACGCCGAAGCGAGGCCTTGTTTCGTCCCGAAACTTGGTCTGGATCTGATAGAAATTTACAGGCAGTTGTCGATGACTTTTCAGTTCATTACGAACCAGGTTCGTTATGACTTCTTCGTGAGTCGGACCAAAACAGAAGTCCCGCTGGTGGCGATCACTGAACTTCAACAGCATGCCCTCGTCATATTGCTCCCACCGTCCTGATTCCTGCCACAGTTCTGCTGGTTGTACCACTGGCATCAGGATCTCCATGGCCCCCGTTTCGTTCATTTCCTCGCGAATAATGGCCTCTACTTTTTGCAGGACCCGCAGGCCCATGGGCAACCAGTTGTAGATGCCGGAGGCAACCTTGCGAATGAATCCTGCCCTGATCAGCAACTGATGGCTGATAACCTCAGCATCGGCGGGTGTTTCCTTTAAGGTGGCCAGTGTGTATTTGGATGCTCTCATGATCTGCTTTTTTGTTTGATGCTCTTTTTTGTTGGCTGATGGCTCTGCCTGTTGGTTAATAGTGCCTGTTGTTTTCCTGATGGGTAATATCTTATTAACTTCTTATGCGTGATAACAACCTGCTTATAGGTGAAGATACCATGTGTGACTTTTCTGGAGGAAGATCTTGTCTTTCCAGATTCAGACATCAAGGGGGCTATTCCTCGGCGGCCCACCTCGGCGGCCCCCTTCTTTCGTAATGGGATATTTTTCATTACCCAATTTGCGTGTGGTGACTATTAATCGAAGATCTCCATTTCTGGGCAGGAACTAGCTTGAATAAAAAACACAAAGGCGGTTGTCATTGCAAGGCGATCGAATTCGAATTTACATCACCTGATAATGTCACTGTGTTTCGCTGCAACTGTTCCATATGCCAGATGACGGACTATGTGCATCTAATTATACCCGCATCCGAATTCAAGCTAATCCAAGGCAACCCGTCTACCTATACCTTTAATTCTCATGTCGCGAAGCATCATTTTTGTACCGTTTGTGGCATTAAGTCCTACTATGTCCCCAGGTCCAATCCGGATGGCATCAGTATCAATTTTCGTTGTGTGGACCAGTCGACTTTCAGCCAGGTGGAGTACAGCGAATTTGATGGCCAGAACTGGGAAGCCAATGCGCCTTCACTTATCCATTTGTCAAAGCCGCAAAAATAGGGTCATTGAACCAAAAAGGGTCCTCTCAGGGTCGCCTTTTATTTTCATTAGGTTATAATTCGCGGCCGCCCCGTAGCACTCGATGAAGAGTACTCGATAAACAAATACAGGATTGAGGCACCAATGCCAATCTATGAATACCAGTGTGAAGCTTGTGGGAACAAGCTGGAGAAACTTCAGAAGCTCAGCGATGATCCTTTAAAGGACTGTCCTGATTGTGAGCAGCCCGAACTGAAAAAGTTGGTCTCTGCAGTGGTATTCAGATTGAAAGGTGTTGGCTGGTATGAAACTGATTTTAAAACCGGTGATAAGAAAAATGTCAGCGGTGGCGATCATGCTGATAGTGCCGACAGCGACTCTTCAAAAAGTGCCGACAGCAGCTCTTCAAAAAGTGCCGACAGCGACTCTTCAAAAAGTGCCGACAGCGGCTCTTCAAAAAGTGCCGACAGCGTTTCCCCTAAGAGTGCCGACAGCGGTGCTAAAAGCGCAAGCGGTTCTGCTAAAAGTGATAGTGGCTCTGAAAAAAGCGGTAGCGGTTCATATGGAAACAGTGGACCATCGAGTACAGGCAGCCAAAGCGGGTCGTCATCCACAGCGTCCGATTAGATCTAAGCCTTCCCAAACACTATTTAGGGGTAAAAACAATGCGCAGCCACCACTGTGGCCAACTCAGGGATACTCATATCGGTGATGAGGTTTCCCTGTGTGGTTGGGTTCATCGGCGTCGTGATCACGGTGGAGTTATCTTTCTCGATGTGCGCGACCACCAGGGTATTGTGCAGGTCGTATTTGACCCGGATACCAAGGAGAGCTTTGCGCTGGCTGACCAGGTACGAAACGAGTTTGTGATTGGTATCTCGGGGAAGGTCAGGGCAAGGGATGAGCTCGCCGTAAATCCGAAGATGGTGACGGGGCAGATAGAGGTGCTAGGAAAGGAATTAACGATACTCAATCGCGCCGAGACACCTCCTTTCCAGTTAGATGAATACTCGGAAGCAGGTGAAGACATTCGCCTGAAATATCGATACCTGGACCTGCGGCGACCTGAAATGCAGGAAAAACTGCGTTTGCGTTCAGCAGTAACTCATTTCGTCCGTCGCTATCTGGATGAGCGCAAGTATGTGGATATAGAAACACCAATCCTGACCAAAGCGACACCTGAAGGGGCAAGGGACTATCTCGTTCCATCCCGCACTTACCCCGGTACTTTCTTTGCATTACCCCAGTCACCACAGATCTTCAAACAATTGTTGATGATCTCCGGCTTTGATCGTTACTACCAGATCGCTCGTTGTTTTCGTGATGAAGATTTGCGAGCCGACCGGCAACCGGAGTTTACACAAATTGATATTGAAACTTCCTTTATGGACGAACAGGAAATCATGTCGCTGACGGAGGACATGCTGAAGCAACTGTTTGCTGAAATCATGGGCGTAGATCTCGGTGAATTGCCTGTGCTTAGTTACCAGGAAGCCATGAACAGATACGGTAGTGACTCGCCTGATTTGCGTTTTGATCTGCCCTTGGTCGATGTGGCTGACCTGATGAAAGATGTGGAATTCAAGGTTTTCAGTGGACCGGCCAACGATGACAAATCCCGCGTGGTTGCATTGAAGCTGGCAGGTGGCGATCGATTAAGCCGCAAGAATATCGACGACTACGCGAAGTTTATAGGTATCTATGGTGCCAGGGGCCTTGCCTATATCAGGGTCAACGATGTTGCCAAGGGAATCGAGGGCCTGCAGTCTCCCATCCTCAAGTTTTTGCCGGATGACGTGGTGATGAACATCCTTGAACGTGTGGGTGCTGAAGATCTGGACATCATATTTTTCGGTGCCGACAAGACCGAAGTGGTGAATGACTCAATTGGCGCTCTACGCTCAAAACTTGGTGAAGACCTCAATCTTTATGAGAAGGAATGGGCTGCCTGCTGGGTAACGGACTTTCCCATGTTTGAAGAAACTGCAAACGGCGGTTGGACAGCGGTACATCATCCCTTTACTCACCCGTTAGGTAGTATCGAAGAAATAGAAGCTGATCCGGGTGGGACCTTGAGCAGGGCTTATGATGTAGTGATCAATGGGCATGAAGTCGGTGGCGGTTCAATTCGTATCCATCAGGCAGATCTTCAGAAGGCGATATTCAGGGTATTGCAGTTGTCTGACAATGAAGCCCATGTGAAATTCGGGTTCCTGCTGGACGCGTTAAAGTATGGTGCACCCCCCCATGGCGGGATTGCTATTGGGCTGGACCGCTTGATTATGCTCATGGCTGGGTCAACTGCAATCAGGGACGTTATTGCTTTCCCGAAAACGCAAACGGCCACTTGCTTGCTCACGTCTGCCCCCAGTGAGATCGATGCAGAACAACTTCACGATCTGGGTATCAGCATCAACAAGCCAGCATAGAGGAGGAGCCATGGCCGGGCACAGCAAATGGAGCAATATTAAACATCGCAAAGCCGGCCAGGATGCCAAACGGGCAAAGATATTTACCAAGCTTATTCGTGAACTGACTGTTGCGGCGCGTGACGGTGGTGGCAATGTTGACGATAATCCTGGTTTACGTACGGTAGTCGATAAAGCCAAAAGTGCCCAGATGCCCAAGGATACGATGGAGAGGGCCATCGCCCGTGGCGCCGGTGGACAAGATGGTGCCGAACTCGTGGCACTGACCTATGAAGGCTATGGTCCCGGCGGGGTGGCAATACTGGTGCAGACAATGACCGATAATCGCAACCGTACAGTAGGCCAAGTTCGCCATGCCTTTACCAGGTCCGGGAGCAACCTGGGTACCGATGGCTCAGTTGCCTATCTCTTCGAAAAAAAGGGGCAGATCAATTTCGCTCCCGGTGCTGATGAGGATGCAATTATGGAAATTGCTATCGATTCAGGCGCCGAGGATGTAGACACCGATGAGGAAGGATCCATCGAGGTGATTACCACGCCCGAAGGGTTTCTAACGGTGAAAGAGGCACTGGTAAAAAGCGGTTTTGAACCGGCAGCTTCTGAAGTGTCAATGGTGCCACAGAATTACAGCGATCTTGATCAGGACACAGCAGAGAAAGTGCTGCGCCTGTTGGAAGCGCTTGAAGACATTGATGATGTGACTAATGTCTACACGAATGCCAACTTTCCTGGGGAACTTTGAGCACAGGAGGCTATCCGAGATAGCCTCCTGAGAACTCTGATTTTTGTGGGTTATGCTAAACTCCCTCCTGCTCCATTGATCCCTTACGATATGGCCTTGATTTTAGGAATCGATCCGGGTTCCAGGGTCACCGGGTATGGCATTGTTAGCGTAACCGCCACCGGTGTTCGCCAGGAATATGTTACGAGTGGTTGCATTCGCACCACTGATAAAGCGACCCTCCCGGAAAAGCTTGATGAGATATTTTGCGGTGTCACGCAAATCATCAATGAGTTTGTTCCCCATGAGTTGGCAATTGAACAGATCTTTGTGGCACGTAGTGCAGAATCGGCATTGAAACTCGGTCATGCACGAGGAGTTGCGATAGTCGCCGCCGTAAACTTGGGGTTACCGGTTTATGAGTACGAGGCGAGGAAGATCAAGCAGGCTGTGGTGGGTAGCGGCGCTGCCCGCAAAGAACAGGTGCAACATATGGTGCAGATGTTGCTTCAATTGCCTGGAAAACCCCAGGCGGATGCGGCGGATGCACTGGCCGTGGCGCTGTGTCATATCAATACCCAGCAGGGTCTTGAACGTCTTACCGGCAGTCAGGCTGTTAGCCATACATTTAGTCGCGGTCGTTTGAAAAAGGTGAAAAAATGATCGGCAGGATTACGGGGCGAATCCTTGAAAAAGCCATGGACCTTGTACTGATCGATGTGTCCGGTGTCGCCTACGAGATAGAAATTCCCCATACAACTTATTACCGCCTGAATGAGATCAATAGTGATGTCACTCTGCATACTCACATGGTTGTGCGTGAGGATGCTCAACTCTTATATGGATTTTTTACACAAAGGGAAAGAGAGCTTTTTAGATTGCTGATAAAGGTTAATAAAGTAGGTCCGAAAGTAGCGGTGGCAATTCTTTCCAGTGTTGAGACTGACAGGTTCGTTCAATGTATCCGGGATAAGGACACAAACACATTGAATGCTATTCCGGGCGTTGGCAAGGTGATGGCAGAAAGGCTGATTGTAGAAATGGGCAACAAACTGCCCCAATGGGAGAGCGAATTACCACCCTCGAGCCTTGTTAATGTAAGGAGGGATGTGCTGGCTGATGCTGAATCAGCACTGGTGGGACTTGGCTTCAAACCGCAGGAGGCTACAAGAGCGTTGGCTCAAGTCAAAGCGCCAGGAGACGAGGTCGAAACATTGATTAAACAGGCGTTGAAAGCACTGGCATGATGCACTTGAGAATTTGATAGATGAAAAGAAATGATTGAATCTGATCGACTGGTGACAGCGGAAACTGATGAAGCAGAAATTTCTCAGGATTGGACCGTCCGCCCTAAAACTTTTGCCGAGTATCGTGGCCAGCCCGACTTCAGTGCACAGATGTCAATATTTATTGACGCGGCAAAAGGCAGAAAGGAGCCTCTGGATCACACCTTGATATTTGGCCCCCCGGGCCTTGGTAAAACGACGCTGGCTATCATCATCGCTAATGAAATGGGGGTGCAAATTAAATCCACGTCTGGTCCGGTAATCGAAAAAAAAGGTGACCTGGTGGCGGCGCTGACCAGCCTGGAAAACGGGGATGTCCTGTTCATAGATGAAATTCACCGCTTATCGCCAGCGGTGGAAGAAGTGCTCTATCCAGCAATGGAAGAGTACCAGGTGGACATAATTATTGGCGAGGGGCCAGCAGCGAAATCAATTAAACTTGATTTGCCCCCCTTTACACTTGTCGGTGCGACAACAAGGACAGGGTTGCTAACGTCTCCACTGCGGGACAGGTTTGGCATTGTGCAACGATTGGAGTTTTACAGTGTCGAAGACTTAACGGCAATCGTGATTCGATCGGCGCATTTGATGAGCGTTAAGTGTGACAAGGTTGGAGCAGGGGAAATTGCGGTGCGTTCTCGGGGCACGCCGCGAATAGCGAACCGGCTGCTGCGTAGGGTTCGGGACTTTGCTGAAGTAAAAGCCGATGGTTGTATTACTCGTGAAGTTGCCGACCAGGCGCTGAATATGCTGAATGTGGATGCCAATGGCTTTGACCATATGGACAGGCGACTGTTGATGGCGATGATTGAAAAGTTCGATGGCGGTCCGGTGGGAGTTGACAGCCTTGCAGCTGCAGTTGGCGAGGAACGCGATACTATTGAAGATGTTTATGAGCCCTTCCTTATCCAGCAGGGTTTTGTTATGAGGACGCCGCGTGGCCGGGTAGCGACCCGCCATGCTTATCTGCATTTTGGATTGAAACCCCCCGCGACGAATAATGCACCCGATCTGTTTGATGAAGATGTTTGATGAAGAAGTCTGAAGAATCTGACGGAGAAAGTTTGTGAATGAACCCATTTCCGTTTTGGACCTGGTCTTGAATGCCAGTGTCGTTGTGCAGGTGGTAATGGCGATCCTGATATTTGCATCCATTGCATCCTGGATCATGATTTTCCAACGTGGCTTTGCATTAGCTGCAACAAAGCGTGAAGCAATGGAGTTTGAAAGCGAATTCTGGTCTGGAAAAGACCTACGCCAGATTTATATTGACCTTGAAGCGCAGGAAGAAGAATCGATTGGAGTTGAAAATATTTTTACGGCAGGGTTCAAGGAATTCACAAGATCAAGGCAACAGAAAAACACAGACGCAGATCGGGTAATGCAGAATGTGCAGCGGGCCATGCGCGTGGCCATGTCCCGGGAAGAGGAACGCCTGGAAACACATTTAGCTTTCCTGGCGACGGTAGGTTCAACCAGTCCTTACATTGGTTTGTTTGGCACGGTGTGGGGAATTATGAACGCCTTCCGCGGCCTGGCTGGCGTAAACCAGGCGAGCCTGTCAGTGGTTGCGCCGGGAATATCGGAAGCCCTCGTAGCTACAGCGATTGGTCTCTTTGCCGCGATTCCCGCGGTGATCGCCTACAATCGTTATTCAGCCCAGGTGGAAATAATTGTGAACCGCTTTGATGCCTTCACTCACGAGTTCAGCAGCATTCTCTATCGCGCCGCCCACAGCAAGAGTTAGCGGCATGGCAAAAGCAAACAGACGCAAACCCATGTCGGAAATCAATGTAGTCCCCTACATTGATGTCATGCTTGTATTGCTGGTCATCTTCATGGTGACAGCACCCCTGATGACGCAAGGTATCAAGGTCGATCTGCCGGAGGCAGCCAGTGGTCCGCTTAAAGTGAGTGATAACGAGCCCATGCTGGTGGTCTCTATGAAGGCGGACGGTACTTATTATATGAATGTTGGCGAAAACGAGGAGGCAGTGGAACTGTCCATGATTGCGGAGCGCACTAGCAAGATCATTAGTGCTAATCCGGATATCAGGGTGCTGGTGGAAGGAGACAAACGTCTCAGCTATGGCGTCGTGATCAACTTAATGAACGTGCTGCAAACGGCAGGCGCGAAAAGTGTAGGTCTCATCACGGAGCCACCGAGGCAATGAGCACCACTGATAGCTACATTGTTTCGTTTATCCTGGCGCTTGCCTTTCATGCCGCCGTGGTCGGTCTGTTGATGTCGACGTGGGATGACAATGAAGTTTTTGAATCCTTTCCCATTAGACCTTATTACATTGAAGCAACTGTGGTGCGGGAAAATCCGTACACAGTTAAAAAAAGACAGGAGCAAGCACGTAGAGATGCTGAACAAAAAGAACTAACTACCATGCGCAGGGCGGATGAAGAAAAGGCAAGACTAAATCAGGAAGCCATTGTAAAAGCCAAACGGCTGGACGTTGAAAAACAGATCGCAGAACAAAAAAAACGGGAAGAGGCGATTAATCAGGAGGAACTAACCAAAGCCGCGAGCCAGGAAATTGAAATAGTCGAGGTAGAGCGATTAAAAATGGAGCAAAGCCTGACCCTGTCAATATTGGAAGAGCAGGAATACCGGCGAGCTATCACAGATGATGAAAAGGCGCTTGCCTATGTATCACAGATTCAGCGCGACATTATCCAAAACTGGTCAAGACCGCCCAGCGCGAGAAATGGCATGCAGGCGTTGCTCAGGGTTTTTCTCGTACCTACGGGCGAGGTGGTCAACGTGGTGGTTGAAGAATCCAGTGGCAATGATGCTTTTGATCGTTCTGCCTTGCTCGCCGTACGCAAGATTGAGAGGTTCCAGGTGCCGGGTCAGTCCAGGCAGTTTGAGCGTAACTTCAGGGAATTCACGGTCCTGTTCAGACCCGAAGACCTGCGTTTGTAGTTCGATGTATAAGTGTGTCCTGACATGAAGCCAGCTTTAAGAATCATCCTGTTCCTATCCGTTGTAGCGAGTTTCCCTGCCGAGTCAGAGCTGCGCATAGAGGTGACCAAGGGCGTCGATAATGCAGTTCGTGTGGCGGTGGTACCTTTTGACTGGCGAGGCAGGGGGAGGTTGTCGCAGGAGGTGACGGGAGTTATCAATGCAGACCTGCGGCTGAGTGGTCGTTTTTTTACTCTACCGGTGGAGCAGATGCTGAGCTTGCCGCACCACGCGGATGAAATATTTTTTCGCGACTGGCGATTGCTCAATATCGATTACCTTGTAATCGGCTATTTGCAGCCGTTAGAAAACGGTATTGGACTGCATTTTGAGCTGTTTAATGTCTTTAAACAGGCTGTTGAGGCAAGCGTTACGATCGAAGGCAGCAAGCTTGAGCTGCGTGACATGGGTCACTATGTGAGCGATGTTGTATTCGAGAAATTAACTGGTATCGAAGGTGCCTTTTCTACCCGGATCATGTATATCACTGTCACCGGGCCAGATGACAATCGTTTGTTTAGATTGAATGTCGCTGATGCGGACGGTCACAGGGTAACAACGATATTGGAATCCGATGAACCGCTGTTGTCTGCAACCTGGTCTCCGGACGGTGAAAAAATTGCCTATGTTTCTTTTGAAAAGGATAGTCGACCTGCAATCTATATACAGGAACTTTTCTCCGGGCGAAAACAACAAATAACAGATTTTCCAGGATTGAATAGTGCGCCCGCATTCTCGCCAGATGGCAAACAGCTGGCGATGGTACTTTCAAAAGATGGTAATCCGGAGATCTATATCCTCAATTTACAGACCCGACGTTTGCGGCGTATCACGCGCCACTATGGAATTGATACGGAACCTTCTTGGACTACTGACGGCGAAGCCATCATATTCACTTCAAACCGCGGCGGTAAACCACAGATTTACCAAATGCGACTTAGAGACTTCCAGATCGAACGCTTGACGTTTGAAGGTGATTACAATGCCAAGGCGAGTTTGCTGCCCGATGGAAGCGGCCTAGTGTTGGTGCATCGCAGAAACGGCATATTCCACATCAGTTACCTGGACCTGAGGTACGGCAAGTTAACTGTGCTGACCGAAACCGAACTTGATGAATCCCCTAGTGTTGCGCCCAATGGCAGCATGCTGATCTACGCCACTCAATTGCGTGATCAGGGTATTCTCGCGGCGGTTTCCATTGATGGTGGTGTTAAGTTCAATTTACCTGCCAGTGAAGGGGATGTGCGTGAACCTGCCTGGTCGCCTAAAAAAAGAAGAATATTTACACCGATTCCTGATAACCGGTCGATACAAGAGGAACAGGGTTTATCTAAAAGGGACACAAATTGATATGGATACGTGAATTTGCCGATAAATTTGTGGTTTAATCCGCATTTAGGCCTGTTAATCGTACACGTTGCGTCTACAGACAGGTATTTGGTGCTTTGAGCAATAGGAGCT
>JAPUGI010000303.1 GCA_027292925.1 Gammaproteobacteria bacterium | reverse complement strand
CATTAACATTTACCCAGATGAGGAATGCATTTACAAATGGCGGGCTAAAGATGGACAATCATATGGGTCAATGATCATGAAGGTTGATGAGTACAGACCAGATACTCAAGTGCGCTTGTCCTTACAAGACATTCGAGTTGCCCTCGTTAAGGATAGGGGAAATTGGAAAATTGAATCAGAGACAGGGTGGCATGATCAAATACTCTCGCTGAACAACAGCACCATCACTGAAAAACCCCTAACGCACAGGACGCCTTGAAGATGAGTAAAGCTATGACGGGTATCCATAGGTCAAAAAGAGCGCATTCCGCAAGAACTCCGTGCAGCGCGTTTTACTTTGCTGTGCAATCAAATGACGGTGCTGCCAAGTGTAATTGTGGGCAACTTGATATCAGTGGTGTTTGCACTGGTAGCCGTCGTCCTGTTTTACAAAGTGTCATCTCAGGTTGGTTTATCTCGAGATAGATGATGTCGTGAACTATGATGAACTAGAACGGGAGTTTTCGTTCAAGGAGTGTCAGTGGTAATTAGTATCGAGAGGTGCTTATAGTGGTGGTGGTATCTCAACTATCCCCACAAGTAATTGATCCGATTTCCTGATCCCCAGGAATGCATCCCTGTACCTTGAATGGATGGGTATAAATGCATAGTCACCAAAGGTACCACCATTTTGGCTAAGCCAGGCATCAAGGTTGCGTTTGCTGTCTCGGCCTCGAAGTTCTTCTTCGTTGGTACCTTCTGCGATGACCTTATCCATATGGTCTTCCAGATTGCTGTAGGTGGGTTTGTACACCCAGGCAGGGATGCCATCCTGGAACAGGATTCGTCTGAGGTCAGCTTCCTCGGTGGGATTTGTCGGGAGTAATGACACCACCCTGGCAGTTAATTCGTCCGTACATTCGTAGGGGTCCGGCGTGGATACACCATAGTTGGTAAAAGTGTCGGCGCTTGAGCTGTAGAAATGTTTGTCATAGTAAATAAAGAAAATAGGTCGTTCTGAATAGACGATGTACAAACCCGCAGCAAGACAAACTGCTTGAAATGTGCCAATAAATGTCAGGTCAAATTTGAGTCCCGGTTTACCTGATTTAAAAACAATGAGTGTGAGCAGCGGACCCATGATCAGGTCAACGCCGATAATGATGCGCATGCCTTCCCAGCCGCCATCAATGGTGTAGAAGAAGTCAGGGTACCACTGAAACAACACGAGATACGCGAGACCAAAGAAGACGGCAAGACTAATAAGAAAATGGTATAGAAAAGCCCGATAACGTGACATTAAAACCTCTATATTTTCTATTTAAATCGCATAGACAAATCTGTCGCCTCACAATGTTTGGTCAAGGCACCGATTGATATATAGTCGACTCCAGTTTCTGCGATCCTGACTAGATCAGAATCCTGCTCGATTCCGCCGGACGCTTCAAGCTTGATGTTCTCGTTTGTAGAAGCAACCGCCTCGATAAGGTCAGCGTACTCAAAGTTATCCAGCATTATCCAATCTGGTCTAGCGTCAATTGCCATCCTGAATTCTTCGAGATTTTCGACCTCTACTTCGACCCGGGAATCTGGTGAGAGTATCCGTGCCCTTTCGACTGCTGTTGCAATTGAACCGGCGACGTTTATGTGGTTTTCCTTGATCAGGTAAGCATCGAAGAGACCGATTCGATGATTGTGACCGCCAGCTATTTTTACGGCATATTTCTGCGCAAGCCGCAAACCCGGAATGGTCTTGCGGGTGTCCAACAGACGGACACTGGTGTGTTTGACAAGATCTACATAATGACGAGTCCTGGTCGCTGTGCCCGAAAGTGTTTGCAGAAAATTGAGTGCGGTTCTTTCAGTTGTAAGCAGGCTTCTGGCACTTCCAGATGCCGTAAACAACAACGTTCCCGGATCGACGAGATCGCCCTCATTGACTTTCCAGTCAAGGATCACTTCTTTATCAATCTGCCCGAAGACTTCATCCACCCAGGGCCTGCCTGCGATGACTGCCCGGCTACGGGTGACTACTTCAGCGGTTGCTTTCTTCGAGCAGTCCACCAGTTCTGCCGTGAGATCCGTACCCTTAAAGTCCTCATCAATGGCAGTCGCAACCGTTTCATGCAGGTTTTCAAAATAGTCGATGTTCATTGCCGTGGATTGTGTTGCTTCAAGGTAAGCGAATCTCCGGATTGTACAAATTCAAGCTGTCCCAGGGCGCTCATTCCCAACAGTATCGCTGGGGGAGGCATGGCCGGGTTAATACTAGCCCTGACATTAAACAGCAAAATGTCACCGATACTGAGCTGATCTATGTAGGTTTCATAAACGGTAATTGGTCCATTGGCGGTCATTGCCCGCCCGGGCCGACCGCGTCTTAGTTGTAATCTATCGGCCAGCGCTTCAGGGATAACGACATCTGTCGCTCCGGTATCCAATAGCAATTCAACGGGGTGATTGTTGATAGCGCCAGTGACCACGTAATGGCCCTGGCGATTGCGTTTCAAACTGACCTCGACAGTGTGGGCCAGCATGACCGACTGGGGGTTCTGGTTAGGGTTTCGTTTTCGCTCCTCAACTCCGCCAAAAAAGATGGTCAGCATGGCAATGCCAAGGACAAACGCCGCGGCAAACATACCTTGACCGATTTTTGATGTATCCATGAATCCTCGCCAGATGAACCGATGCAATTATATCAGTTGGCCGCGGCTACGGTGTGTCGGCGATGACGATGCTATCATCAGGCTCCGGGATTCTTAGCGACAGATAGGCGGATGAAAATCGAACGGCAC
>JAPUGI010000302.1 GCA_027292925.1 Gammaproteobacteria bacterium | reverse complement strand
ATGCGATCAAGGTTATGGGATTAATCAGGACACCGGATGGCTTCTTAACCAGCCTGGATGATGTTGTACCGAAATCAGGTAGTGACAATGTCATCTACTTCGCTAATCCGGCCAGTAACACTAACCAGCAGACCTTTTTGCGAATTGTGAATACTTCATCCTCATTCGGCACCGTTACCATTAGCGGTATTGATGATGCGGGGGTGATATCGGCAGGTACTGCCTCCTTTAGTTTAGGGTCTTTTGAGTCAAAACAATTAACCTCACAGGACCTTGAGAATGGCAATACTAATAAGGGCTTAACTGGCAACCTGGATAATGGTTCAGGTAAATGGGTTCTTACCGTTTCCTCTTCACTGGCACTAGAGGTGATGAGCCTGATCCGAACACCGGATGGTTTCTTAACCAACCTTTCCGGTATGGTGGATGCGAATGCATCGAATGATCATGTGATCTACTTTGCCAATCCTGCCAGTGAAGCGGTGAAGACCACCTTCTTGAGGATTATCAATACATCTGCGTCATCAGGTACCGTGACTGTCTCTGGTATCGATGACAGTGGCAACATTGCACCAGGTGGTGATGTGCAGTTTGACCTTACTGCCAATGAATCAAAACAGATGATTGTGAAGGACCTTGAGGACGGTAACCTCAATAAGGGACTGCTGGGTATGATTGGTGATGGTGAGGGTCGCTGGCGATTAACGGTGTCATCAACCTTGTCATTGCGGGTAATGAGTCTGGTGAGAACACCTGATGGATTCCTAACTAACTTGAGTCGCACCGCACCGGTGGCGAACAATGTCAACGATATCTATATCTTCAACCCAGGGAGTAATACCAACCAGAGAAGTTCGCTCAGGATCGTCAATGATTCAAGCATTCAGGGCAGTGTCACTATTTCGGCATTTGATGATACGGGTGCGGCCCCGCCTGGTGGTAATGTGACGTTTAACATCGCAGCTAGTAGCGCCATGTCGGTGACGGCGCAGGACCATGAGAATGGAAACAGTAGTCTTGGTCTGGTGGGAGCGCTTGGTGATGGGTCAGGTAAGTGGCGATTGCAGGTGACATCGGATGTTGCACTTCAAGTGCAGAGTCTTCTTGATACGCCAACCGGATTCCTGACTAACTTAAGTCGTGCATCGGAGTAGTCGGATGATCATTCGGGGCTGAAGATTTCCATAACAATTTCTCTTATTGACGCCTGGATGAGTGGGCAAAGTCTAATTGAGCCATAAAAAACCGGTGCATCTGTCTCACCCTGAGCTTGTTGAAGGATCCACGCCAAACATTCCGTCAACATGCCCTTCATCTAACGGCTGTGTCAACTTAGACACGGCCCAGGTTGTCGTCACCGAAACGATCTCTCCCATCGCTGAACAAGAAAACGGATTGGGCGCTTCGCCTTGTAACCAAGTAACAATACCAAACAGGGGCGAACCTCCAAACCACATGGGGTCCAGTATGCCGCTATGCAAGATAATAAATATCGTCATACCGGACATCAAACCCGCATAGGCACCGGTTTTCGTGACGCCACGCCAGAGTGCACCCATTACCAGCGGTCCTGCGAAAGCAGCCATCATACCGCCGGTGCCAATCCAGACGATCAGGGCGATGTTTTCATCCATTAACATCCACGCCATGCCTGCACACAAGATAAGCACAATCACAGTACTCCACCGACTGATAATCAATACACGTCGATCAACTTCTTCTTCACTCAATTTTTCTGACAGACGTGGCACAATGCTACGCCGGTATAAGTCATTGGCCACGATCTGTGAAGACGAAATCACCAGGCCATCGGCCGTCGACATAATCGCGCTCAGAATCCCGATCCCAATCAATGCTGCAAGCCAGGTAGGAAAAATCTCAATAAATAGCAGCGGTAATGCCTGATTCGGATTTGCACCGGCGGCAAGTAACGCATCATCAAACAATCCACGCGCCAACACTCCACCGAGCACCAACATGGCCATAATTAACCCAATCGCAAACGCGAGCTTCACAAACCGGAGTTGCTCTTCTTCCCCTTTCAGCGCCCATAATTTATTACCAATATGCGGCAGTAAACCCAAAGGTAGGTGCGCGAGTAAGATGGCCGTGATCGCCCACCAGGAATGATAGAGCGGTGTCGCGGGATTGATGATAGCGATGTGCTTCGGGTCAGATTGTTCGACCTTTTCAAGAACTTCAGGTAAACCTCCTTCGAAGCCTACCCCAAACAAGAACATAAGGATGACCACAATGCCGAGAATTAGCATCATCGCCCCTTGTACACCGTCAGTCAGAATATCCGCGTGGGCGCCCCCCATGGTGACATAAATCATCAGCACGACAGTGGTAATAAACAGCGCCCAGGCATTAGACAGGCCCAGCATAGTTTCAAACATCACAAGACCAGACACTAACTGCCCCGCCAGGTAAAACAGGAGCATTAGTGAAAACACAGAGACCAGTATCCGAATACCGTCGCTTTGATATCGGTCACCCAGAAATTCAGGAATCGAGCGATTCCCAAACCGATTACCAGTGGAGGCAATCAGACGCATGGAAATCAACACGCCAAAATACAAACTGATGGGGTAAAGAAAATTACCCAGGACAGCAGGCAATCCCCACTGATAAGCCAGCGCCGGACTACCCAGGAATGTAGCCCCGCTTGCCGTCGTCGCCGCAAATGCCAACGCCAGAAAAAACGGTCCGTAACTCCCTCGCGCCGTCGCAAAATCGTCAGCATTATCAACACGCTTGCTACCAATATAGCCAAACCCGATCATCACGCCGACATACAAAATCAAGAATAGCCAAGACCACGCGGTCAGATCCATCGGAGCCCCCTTTTTTGAACTGATACTAACATGGTCATCCTGCACATTTAGTTGGGAACCAATCTATAATTGGCCTTAAAGGGAGGAAAGCTGATGCCTGTCTCTGGAGCATGTCTATGTGGCGCCGTACGTTTCGAGGCAGCGGTGCCGCCACGTCGGGTAACTCATTGTCACTGCGAGATGTGCCGCAAGGCCACTGGGGCAGCAGTGGCGACATTTGCTACATTCGAGAGCAGCAAGGTCCGCTGGTCATGCGATCCGGCCCGTTATGATTCCAGCGATCGCGGCTGGAGAGGCTACTGCCCGAAATGCGGAAGCAGCCTTTGCTTCGGATACAAGCCACGACCCGAACGCATCTATATCGCCATAGGAATCTTCGATAATCCAGGTGAGTTTCCAGCCGGATTCCACGATAACCGTGGCTCAAAGATTGATTGGCTTCACGTAGACGATCATCTACCAGACGTACCGCAGGGTTAACACCAATCACTCCATCACTTATGTGAGCCTCAAGCAGATGGCAACACGCCTTCTAATCCAGGTGAGCGCAGTGCTGCTATACTCCTGACAAACAGAAGGGAATACCCGAATGACCACGGCATACAAAATCGATAAGGAACAGGTAATCGCTCAGCTCAACCGCATCATGGAATCGGAGCTCGCCGGTGTTGTTCGCTATACACACTATTCTCTGATGATATTTGGCTTTGGACGAATTCCCATTGTGTCCTGGTTCCGCGGCCAGGCGGATGAGACGCTGTTACACGCCCAGCAGGCCGGTGAGATGGTCACACACCTGGGAGGGCATCCCTCCCTGGCTATCGGCTCACTTCTGGAAACCCATCACCACGATATCGGCGACGTTTTACGCGAAACTCTCGAAGCAGAGTTCGCAACGCTGAACTTGTACTACAAACTGCTGGAGATGGTAGGTGGCAAATCCGTGCCACTGGAGGAATACGCCCGTAATTTGATTTCCCAGGAGGAATTGCACATCGACGAGATCGACAAGATGCTGCGCCGTCCCGGGCAAATCGAGGTCAGCAAAGAAGTCGGGGAGATGGCGCAGGACTGAAGCCTAAGACTTCACTTTCTCCTACACAATAGCAAGCCTGACCGGTTAGTCTGGTAGTCCCAGCACTCGTTTGGCGATCACGTTTAATTGTATCTCTGACGTTCCGCCTTCAATAGAGTTAGCCCTGGATCTCAGCCATTCCCTGGTCGTAGATTGTTCCCGGTCGGTAAATCCATCCCCCTCCCAACCAAGTCCCTGACTCCCAAGAATCTGCAGCATGATTTCAAAACGACGTTTATTTTGTTCTGTACCATAGTACTTGAACATGGATGAAACAGGCGATGCTGTACTTTTCGATTTTGTTTCCTCGCTTGCTCGTCTCAAGGTTAGAGCGAAGGCCTTGCGGTCCATCTTGTGGCCGGAAATGCTGTCTCTGACATTATCGTCAGCAATTTTGTCACCCTCTGTTCCCAGGTACGACTTCGCCTGGTCCTCCATAGAGTGCTTGGTTCCGGGACCGCCTCCCAGACCCATGCCAGAGATCATATTTCGTTCGTGTTGAAGGAGCTTCTTGGCAATGGTCCAGCCATCGTTGATCTGACCTACGATATGGCTGCGTGGCACGCGGACGTCGTCGAAAAAGGTCTCACAAAAAGGCGATGCACCCGATATCAGTTTTATGGGTGTTGTTGTAACCCCTTTGCTCTGCATATCGAACAGGATAAAACTGATGCCATTATGTTTTGGCACATCCGTATCAGTCCTGATCAGACAAAAAATCCAATCGGCGTAGTTTGCGTAAGAGGTCCAGGTCTTCGAGCCGTTGATCAGATAGTCATCTCCGTCAATAACGGCGCTTGTCTGCAGGCTGGCGAGGTCTGATCCGGAACCAGGTTCACTGTAACCCTGGCACCAACGAATCTCACCACGGACTATTTTGGGGATGTGTTCTTGTTTCTGCTCCTCTGTACCGTACTCCAACAAGACAGGACCGAGCATGCTGATGCCGAAGGAGGTGAGAGGTGACCGTGCGTTAATGGCAGACATTTCCTGTTGTAGAACCAGGTTTTCTTTATTGGACAGTCCACCACCACCGTATTCAACTGGCCATGTGGGGCAGGTCCAACCTTTAGCACCCATGGCATCAAGCCAGCTCCTGGCTTCGGCGTTGGAGTAGGTTGCGTTGCGGCCACCCCAAACGGCGTCATCGCTGGTTGGATTCGTTCTCATTGAAGCTGGGCAATTATCCTCCAGCCACGCCCGTGTTTCGTTACGAAACGTTTCAAGCTCTGTCATTTAGCTTCCTATTTTTTATCGACAATTCCACTGTCATCAGACTATCTGGTCAGGTATGTTAGTCATACTCGCCAACAAATCAAACCAGGTACACTATGAGCACTGATCCGTACATCCTGATTACTGCAGATACGCATGCCGGTGGTAGCCACGCCGAGTATCGCGAATACCTTGATCCTTAGAGAGAAATTTGATGATTGTCGGGAGGATACAAAATCCCTCCCAGGAACACTACGGCAGCAAAAAAATGCGTAACTGGGATTTTGAAATCAGGACTAACGATCAGAATAGCCAGGGCGAGTTTTAGCGGGACAATTCACGAAGAGTCTTGAAACTTGACCTTTAGGCACTAGTTTAAAGAGTGTTTCGGCTGATAAACACCGTCCTTGAATCCGTTGAAATACGCATCAAGGTTAGGATGGTCGATATAGTCTTTGCCTCCATACGGTTCCAGATTTTGCTCCGCCACATAGGTAGCATGATCGGCACCATGGACAAGCACGTGATACCAGGGCGCATCCTTTGGCGGGTTTGACTTTGCCATTTGTTCATACCATTCATCGGAGCCCGAAAACACGGCATCCACATCGTAGATCAACCCTCGATAGTTAAAGAGCAGATGTTGGACCTGTTGGCCGACGTGATAGTGTGCATGTGAACCGCTGATAGGTGTTTCTCCCGGACAACAAACAATCCTCAAAAAATTATCTGATAGGATACCTCAAACTCCGTTGCAGTTAGCGAATGATTTCTGAAAAAAAAGATGGCGTAGCCGAGATCGACCCCTACACCTTTACAGGAAACGTTCAATCTCCCCCTGCCACCTGGCGCGCACGATTAAGATATCTCGGACCAAGTCTCATTATCTCAGGCTCCATTGTCGGATCGGGTGAACTCATTTTGACCTCTAGCCTTGGTGCCGTCGCTGGTTTCGTTCTGCTGTGGTGGGTCTTAATGTCCTGCTGGATAAAGTCACTCGTCCAGGCGGAGTTGGCTCGCTACATCATCGTGTCCGGTGATACCTATCTTCGAGCACTGAATCGTCTTCCTGGAAAACTCTGGGGTCCAAAAGGTCCGGTGAGCTGGCCGATCTGGCTTGGCCTTATTGCCTTCATTCCAGGGATTATGGGTGTGAGCGGAATCCTGGGTGGAGCAGGGCAAGCGTTGTCTTTATTGTTCCCTGTGATCGATAGCAGGTGGGCTACTGCCATAGTGGCTATTGCAACAGTGCTGATTCTGGGTTCCGGCGGTTACAAAAGCCTGGAGCGGGTTATGCTTTTCCTGGTGCTGTCCTTCACCTTGATCACGCTGGTTTGCGCCATATTGATGCAGTTCACCCAATACCAACTGACGTCTGCTGATCTTATCCTGGGAATGTCATTTGAATTTCCAATGGAATACATGGTGCTGGCGCTAGCCGTTTATGGATATACCGGGGTTAATTCAGGTGAAACCTCAACCTATACCTACTGGTGTATTGAAAAGGGCTATCCCGGATTTATTGGCGAAAACGATAACCGGGATGCCTGGCTGCACCGGGCACGGGGTTGGGTCAAGGTTCTGCACATGGATGTGTGGGTTACGTTGGTTATCCTTACCTGCGCGACATTGCCTTTTTATATGCTTGGAGCTGGTGTGCTCCATGAACTCGGTGAAACACCTGACGGCCTGGAAACCATTTCGGTTCTCTCCAATATGTTTACGCGAACACTCGGCCCCTGGGCGTTGTGGGTCTTTGGACTCGGTGCCTTCTTCATACTCTTTTCCACAACGCTTGCCGCCGTGGCTGGCGGCGGCCGATTTGTTCCCGACTACCTTATTGAATTGGGATTCCTTGAACGTCAAAACCTTGTTGCACGCAAAGGCATTATTCGAGGATATGCATTGTTGATTCCCGTTGTGAGTCTGGCGCTTTACCTGTTGTTCGAGAACCCGGTGTTTCTTGTGACTATTGGTGCGATTACCGCTGCATTATTTCTACCTATCCAGAGTGGCGCGACATTGTACTTGCATCACAGGCATTTGGATCCTCAGATCCGTCCTGGAAAAGTAGTGACTGGATTTATTTCTTTGATATTTCTGTTTCAGCTATTTATGGGCTATCTCGTGATCCGCTACGTGGTATTAGCGTAAAGTCGTTAATCAGATTTCTTTTCTACCGCCCTCATAAAATCAATATCCCGGCCGTCATCTTCAGGGATAGGAATTTCTACCACCCGTTCATCAACGTCATCGTATTCCAGACGCAGTGCCCGGCACATGGTGGCGTGTAATTCGTAACTGCAGGTGATGTAGGTGAATTCAAGTATTTCCTCATCACTCAGGTGTTTTTTCAGGATCCTG
>JAPUGI010000301.1 GCA_027292925.1 Gammaproteobacteria bacterium | reverse complement strand
GATGAAACAGGCGCTTCAAATGGGCGATTCTTCGATCAATGATTTCTAGCTTCGCCATCTGATCCTCGATAGTTGGCTGGAGTTCCCGATTTCCTTTGGCTTCGGTTGCTTCCCGGGGGCAGGGTGCAGATGCAAAGGTCGTCTGGCCATCTACATCGACACATTCATATACCTCGAAAGCATAGGTGTCGGCAGACAAGAAAGTCGATGTCAGCAGCAAAATAGTCATTACAGTTTTCACGCGGCTATTAAGCCAATGTCAGACAGTCCTTACTAGGCAGCGTCGGACTGATGGTTGAATTTTAAGGATGAGCGGTAAGTTAATGATTCTAAATGTGATTCAGATCACATTCTTAGGTTTTACGACTGCTGCTGTCGCCTCACTTTTACACGCCTGCGCTTCATATCCATCACGCGCCCGGTCTCCTTCAGTTTGTCCACCGGCAGGTTAAGGAAAACTTTTCTGGATACTCCAGTAGATGATTCGGCGGCAACGGTTTCCCGTCGTGATTTTAGTAGCGCTGCTTTGGTAACGCCGGGGTTTCAAGACCCAAACAGAAATTGAAAGCTGCGGGTATTAATGGAGGACATCAGATTGGCTGAGGAGAGCAATGGCTCCTTGCATCATGCGACTGCGTTCAGACCTTAATTCGGACAGCAGGTCCAATAATTCGATGGCGTAATTCTGGTAGCTGGCCTTGATCTGCTTTCGAGTTTTCGGAGCGTCGCCAGCTTCTAGATTCTCCTGTTGTTCCTGTGGAAGATCATGAAATGCGCGCTTTACACGGGATATTCTGCGATCGATGAGTTCTAGCTTCACCATCTGTTCATGGATAGTAGGCATGGATTCTTGATTTTTCTTGGCTTCTGCTGGACAGGGTGCAAATGCAAAGGTCATCCGGCCATCTTCGTCGACGCATTCATATACCCTGGAAGCAAAGGTTTCTGCAGCATACGAGAAGGTCAAAATCAGCAAGAAAATAGTTGATACAGTTTTCATGCCACTATTAAGTCAATTTCAGACAGGGCTGACTATACCCCGTAAGACCGACGGTGGAATATTGATGGTGAGTGGTAAGTTATTAATTGGAAATGTGACGCAGGTCATATTATCAGGCTTTATGAATTTTGCTGCCGCCTGACTTTTGCACGTCTTTGCGCTTCATCCATCACTCGCCGGTCTCCTTCAGTTTGTGTGACATTTAGTTGCATTTCACACATTTTCCAGCCGTTGTCTGTACGCAGGAACTTATCATCATAGTAACCGAACATGGTGTAGCGGGCAATGCTACCGTCATCTTCAAGCAACCAGTGCTCGGCCCGCATATGGGCTATTCCACGTGCATGATCACCTTTTATTGTAATCCTGTGGTTTGTAAGAAAATGCTGAGTGGCTTTCAATTCGGCAAATATTCTAGCCTGGCCTCGAACGACCCTGTCTGTTTCGAGCGGTCGTGGAGGCACCTGGTTCCACGAACTTAAGTCAAATATAGTTTCATCGGTAAATACAGTGCGCCATAATTTCCAGTCTCTGGCATCAAGGCCGGTGGCATAATTATTCATCACTTCAATAATGGCGAGTCGATCTTCGACTAAGTTGTTGTTTGCCATTTTCTAATTTTCCCTAAACCAGTCCCTGGCTTTTAAGATATTTGAAAAGCTGTCGGTCATGGCGACTGGTAGCTGAAGATCGGCCGGGCCTGATCCAGGGTTGCCATTTCGGTTCACAGGCTCCATCAACGGCATCACCCATAATGGTCACTCGCTGGATAACTCGCTCTCCTTCGAAGTCATTAAGCACGAAATGCTGGGTGCAACGGTTATCCCACATGGCCACGGTTCCTTCAGACCATCGATAGCGAACGGTGAATCTTGGATTACTTACCCACTTGGTAAGATAGTTTAAAAGTGCCTCGCTTTCCGTTGCGTTCATCTCAACGATTCGTCGCGTAAAATGTTCATTAACGTATAGTGCTTTCCTGCCTGTAACCGGGTGGACCCTAACCACAGGATGGATTGTCATTTTCTCAGGACGATTATGCGGTAGCGCATCATGGAGTGCAGTGAGGCCTTCACACAGGGATTTCATCGGGTCCGATAATTCGTCATAGGCCGCATATAAACTGGTCCACATGGTGTCACCACCTATTTCGGGACAAGTGACCATATGCAGGATTGACATCAATGCCGGGTTTTTTTGAAATGTGATATCAGTGTGCCACTCATCAGCAACACCGCCGCTAGTCGCAGCGAGCTCGAAAATCTCCTCAGGGTGATTGTTTGTTGGATTTTTAAGGTTTGGGTGTCCTTCAAGCTTGCCAAAGTTCCTGCCGAACACCACGTGCTCTTCAACACTGGGAGACTGATCGGGAAAAAACAGAACCATATGCTCTACAAGCAGGCTTTTGATACAGTCAATATCGATATCCGAAGCTTTGGTTAACGACATTCCGGTTATTTCAGCGCCGAGTGCGCCTGATAGTTTATTGATATTCCAGTTTTCCGGAATTTTCAAATCCATTGGGTACGCCTCAACGATGCATTATCTCGAGAATAAACAACCCGCTGAAAAAATCAAACAAGAGATTTACCCGATGCCAATCGAGAAGAGTTCTATAGATTGAAGCCGGGAGTAAAATCATCCCCGAGAATGACCTGGACCGGATTTCCACCGCCCGGAGAATCAGTGAAATAGACACGGTATAGGCCATCGGCACTGACGTTAATTTGCTGAGGACCGAACGTCACTGTTCTGGTACCACTTTGCGTTAGTGTCAGTTCATAAGTTCCTGGAACTATCCTGATATCTTGATTTCCAGGAGAACTTAACCCTGAGAGACTTGGTAAGAAGTCAGTGATAGATTGCCCAGGCTGCAGAATGTAAAGATCTG
>JAPUGI010000300.1 GCA_027292925.1 Gammaproteobacteria bacterium | reverse complement strand
ACGCCTTGCAAGAGGAAATTCAGAAGCTGTCAAAGGATCGCGCCGACTTCCTGAAAGAGAAAGTAGAGGAAGCAGGCGGTGCCCGTGATTCACTTGACGACCAGATCTACCGCGTCGTGAAAGCGCAAGCCGGAAAGATAGGATTACGCTATGAATCGGAAGCGGCAGAGTATTGATTGAGGCTAGTTCCGGGGTTTGGTGTAGAAGTTGAATTTTCGCTTTTGCACTGCCCTGGGACGAACACCTATCGTGTTTAAAACAGTGGTTTCGGTTCACTAAGCGGCGAAATTGCCATTCCCAACCGTGGGAGATTCTTCGAATAAGATTAGGTAATTTTTTACTGTAAGATTCAGATCAGGGGTTAACACCGGAGGTCGCTGATGAGAATCGTAATATGTTTGTTCACTCTTTTATCGATGTCAATTTATGCCAGTTCCGCCGAGCCGATAGATTTTGATCGCTTCAACCTGGTTGATCTATCCCACAGCTTCGACGGAGATACGATCTACTGGCCGACATCGCCGTCAGGATTTGAATTAGAGAGACTTTCATTCGGCATAGTTGATGGTGGCTACTTCTATGCAGCCAACAGTTTTTCAACGCCGGAACATGGCGGCACTCATATAGACGCACCCATTCATTTTTCAGAACAGGGATGGAGTCTGGACGAGATTCCGGTGGATAGATTTTTGGGTTCAGCTATCGTCATTGATGTATCTGATAAGATCAGGAAGGATCAAGACTACCGGCTGACGGTCTCGGACATAGAGCAGTTCGAAAAAGTCTACGGCCGGATCAAGGCTGGAGCTATGGTGTTAATGAGAACGGACCATAGTCGGTACTGGCCGGATGCTGCAAAATACCTCGGTAGTGATAAACATGGCGATGCATCAGATCTCCATTTTCCGGGGTATGGTGGCGCCGCTGCAAAGTTGTTAGTGGAGGTACGACGAGTCAATGCCATTGGCATCGACACTGCGTCAATTGACTATGGACCCTCTAAGGATTTCATCGTTCACCAGATTGTAGGTAAGCACAACGTTCTCGGCTTTGAGAATCTGACCCACCTCGACAAGGTAAGTCCCGTCGGTGCAACCTTGATCGCACTGCCTATGAAAATTGGCGGGGGATCTGGTGGCCCCTTACGGGTTATTGCGTTAGTGCCTCGATAGACCTAAGCGAAGGAGTCAACGCCGGTGGATGCGCCGGTGCTTTCTCATTCGTACCACGACGCTTCCCTATGGCAATTTCCCTTGCGCTAGCCGTAGGTGCGTACGAGATACTCATGGTAAGTTTTTAGCAGTTTCGGGGCATCAACACCGGTGCAAAGCGAGTGGAGTCCTTCACCATTTTCGTCTTTCATGAAAACAGTGCGGCCCCGCTGCTCTCCTTTCAGTACTACCGATAGTGTGCCGGTTTCCATCTCTTGGATTTCAGGGTTTTCAGCGTGCGCAACTGCAGAAGAGTCATGGCAGGCGAATCCGTTTACACCAGTTCTGCCCAGATAGGAGTTGAGGTAATACGGCGTGATTTGCGACAGCAGGTGTCCGGCATCGCCGCATCGACTTGCCAGGTCCTGGATGTACTGTTCTTTCATGATGGTTTTCATGGTGACATCCAGACCCACCAGGGTGAGTGGTATACCGCTGGCAAACAATATATCGGCCGCTTCCGGGTCGCCAAAAACATTAGCTTCTGCCCATTGGGTGACATTTCCCGGCACGGAGACTGCCCCACCCATAAGAATGACTTCTTTGGCGTTGCTTACGAATTCACTACTCTCCCGGATGGCCACCGCAAGATTAGTCATTCGCCCGACTGCGATAATGACTAATTCATTCGCATATTCTTCTGCAGATTCGATCAGGAAAGCCGATGCTGGCTCGATTCCTTGCTGACGAGACTCCGGTGCTGCGTTGATATTTGCCAGTCCATCTGCACCGTGCACCAAGGTAGGAAAATCATCTTTTGGCACACCCATAATAGTCTTGTCTGCACCGGCATGGACCGGTGCATCAATGCTGAAGCGTTCACAGAGATACAGTGCGTTGTTGGTACATTGCGCAAGGCTTGCATTACCGAAGACTGTTGTTACACCCTTTATCTCAAGCCGTTGGCAGGCGTTGAGGAAGATGAGCGCCATTGCATCATCAATGCCGGGGTCGGTGTCGAAGATAACAGGAATTTTTTTCGTCATGTTTTTGTCTTTGCAATGGTAACCTAAGACAGATGTCGTTCGACACGATCAGAGTTTCCCTAGTTTGTTTTGTCGAGATCTGCCTTTATTTCTTCAGATAGATACGGCTTGCCTTGCCTAATATCGTCACTAGTTAGTCCCACTAATTCGTGAGGGAAAACCAGCCAACGATCAGTCTCGTGGAGATAGTAGTCCGGGGTAATGTCAGTGATATTCTTTGTTGGTTTGTACCAGGGACACGCGATCTTGACCGTGTTTGGCATATTACGACGAGTTTTCCCGCTTAGCTCATTGAGGATGGCGATGATACTGCGTCCAGAATCGAATACATCATCAACCAGCAGAAATGCATCATCTGCGTTGATATTGTCGATCACGTATTGCATACCGTGGACCCTGACAGTTTTTTCCTGTTCACCGATACGGTAATAAGAGGACGTGCGTATAGATATGTGGTCCGTTTCAATTCCCCTGAAAGCAAGATACTCTTGTACCGCAATTCCAACCGGGGTGCCTCCACGCCAGACGCCAACAATAAAATGAGGGCGAAATCCACTCTCGAAAATCATCTTACCTAGTCGAAAAGAATCTTCCAGAAGCTGGGTAGCAGAAATAAAGTGCTTTTCCATTAATTTGTTATTCTTATCGTTGGTGGGAAAACGGGATTATATGGACCTTTATGGATTTCCTCGACAAATATTTTCGTTTAATGGAGCACAATACGAATGTTCGTCTTGAACTGATCGCAGGTCTGACCACCTTTCTTGCGATGGCCTATATCACCGTTGTAAACCCTGCGATTTTATCGGAAGCAGGCATGGATTTTGGTGCTGTATTTGTTGCCACATGCCTCGCTGCTGCATTTGGCTCAATCGCCATGGGGTTGCTTGGTAATTATCCCATTGCTATGGCGCCAGGTATGGGCCAGAACGCGTTCTTTGCCTATACCATTGTGCTGGGCCTGGGACATAGCTGGCAGACCGCCCTGGGTGCTGTTTTTATTTCCGGTGTGATCTTCATCCTGCTCAGTGTGCTGCCGGTTCGGGAATGGTTGATTAATGCGATTCCCCGTAACCTGAAATTAGGGATCGCCTCTGGAATCGGATTCTTTCTCGGTTTCATCGCCCTTAGAAATGCCGGGATCGTTATTGATAATCCAGCAACATTGGTTTCTTTTGGCGAGTTGACAGAATTTGGTCCTGTGGTGAGTCTGCTGGCTTTCGCAGTCATAGCAGCATTAAGTGCCAGAAAGATTACAGGTGCAGTGATCATCGGTATGTTGGGCGCCGCTGTACTCGGATGGCTTTTTGGCCCGACTGAATTCAAGGGGATCGTCTCCGTTCCTCCGTCGGTTGCGCCTGTAATGCTACAACTGGATATCAGGGCTGCCCTCGATATCTCGATGATCACGGTTATCCTGACGCTTCTGCTGGTTGATGTATTTGATACGGCCGGCACAATCGTGGGTGTCGCCAGTCGAGCGAAGTTAATGACACCGGATGGGAAAATGCCGAGGCTGGCCATGGCGTTGCTATCAGACTCTGGAGCAACCGTCGCGGGGGCCCTGGCAGGTACTTCATCGACCACCAGCTTTATAGAGAGCGCCGCCGGAGTTGAAGCCGGAGGCCGTACCGGTCTTACAGCAGTCACCGTGGGAGGAGAGGGAAAGTGACCAGCGAACCACATCCAAGCCAATCGGTACCTCTTACGGATGACATCATCGTCGCCGTTTCCCAGCTTGTTGATG